>SYBH01000091.1 GCA_005787345.1 Actinomycetota bacterium | reverse complement strand
TCCATGCGAACATGATCCTACGAGTCGCCGCCGCATCAGTTGCCATCGGGGGCAACTATCGACCGTTGAGGGCGCCTCAAAAGAGTGAGCGCCGAGAGGTTCTGCAGAAAGACACCTCTCGACCGCAACACAAACAGCCGAACCTCGGGTCGGCTCCGAGCGTTTCAACGGTGACGGGGACGGGAACCGTCGAGCACCCCAGAAAATGAGCAGCTATCGTGCAGTGAATTATTCGACCTTGGCGAGGAATCTGTGATGCACAATCTTCTTGGCGGTACCCCGATTAGGCACCGTTCGGGCCGTGTTGTGGCGCTTGGTTCGACCGCTGTTCTAGCGGCGGCGGGAGCAGGTCCGTTGGTGCTGCTCACGTCGTCGACGGCGTCGGCAAACGCTGCGCTGGTTGTATCGACGCTGGCTGACTCGGGTGCGGGCAGTTTGCGCCAGGCGATGCTTGACGCGAACTCGGCAGCGGGTGTCGACACGATCACGTTTACCGCTGGCCTGACCGGAACGATCAATGTGCTGTCCGATCTCCCATCTCTCACCGGCGGCGTTGATCTGCAGGGCCCGGGGGCATCAGTCATCACGATCGATGGTGGTTGGACCGCAGCGGGCGGCCCGTCAACTGGTCAGTCGCTGTTCGTACTCGACAATCTTGATGTTGCCGATGGAGCGTCCACGATCTCCGGAGTCACGATCACCGGTGGTTACCCCCGGGATATCAACGGGAAACTAAATGGCGGGGCTCTCCTAAAGGACCAAGGAGACGCCGATCTCACCATTACCGATGTTGTCCTCACCGGCAATTATGCGCCTGACGATGGTGGAGCGATGAATCTCCAGAACACCAACGGGACGGTGACGATCCGTGACTCGGTGATCTCCAACAACGTCGCGTACGACGTCGGAGGAGCGGTTTACGCCCTTGGGAACGGTGTTCTCACCCTTGCCCTGAGCAATGTCGAAATTTCCGGAAACAGTGCCGGTGACAACGGCGGCGGGCTTTACCTCTATCAAGGTTCATTGACGATCATTGACTCCACGATCTCCAACAACGTTGCCGAGACAGGCACCGGCGGTGGGATCGCGTTCGAAGACGGGCCGTTCACGATCGTTAATTCCACGATCTCCGGCAACACCGCCGGTGATAGCGGCGGCGGAATCTGGATCGACGACAGCTTGGCGACGATCAGCGATAGCACGATCTCCGGGAACGTTTCGGGCGATGGTGGCGGAGCGATCTACTTGTACGAAACCTTGATGACAATAAGCAACTCAACTCTGTCCGGTAACTCTGCAGCGAATGGCGGCGCCCTCTACATCGCGAATGACGATGAAGAGTCCACCACCTTCATTGAGAACTCCACGATCTCCGGCAACCACGCCAGTCAAGACGGCGGAGCGATTTCTATTTTCATGGACGAACCAGACGAAAAAGTTTCTATCGAGATTGTGCAGTCGACCATCACCGATAACTCAACTGATGGGCTTGAGGAAAATAACGGCGGCATTGCGTTGAACGACAATATTCTTGAGGCGACAATCATCGGCTCGATTGTGGCAGGAAACTTGGGCTTTGACATCGGCAGATACGGCGACTCACTTCCGGTTGTGAACGCAAGTGATTCCGTGTTGGGCGTCATCCGGCCTGCAGTGACTCTGATTGATGGTGGTGGCACTCAGGTTGGTGTCACAGATCCGATGCTTGGCCTGTTGGCCAACAATGGTGGTGTCACGAAGACGCATGCGTTGCTCGCAGGCAGCCCAGCCATCAATGCTGGCCCCGACCCCGTTCCAGTGTTCGATGGCAACGAGTTTGATCAGCGCGGTGTCGGGTTTGCCCGCATCGTGTTCGGCGTGGCGGATGCGGGTGCATTTGAGGTCCAGGAACCCCCGGCGACCGAACCGATTGCTCCGACCTTCACTGGATAGACCGGTCTGCCGATTCGATAAAGGAGGATCAGTTCCTTCACCATCGAAAAGGGCGTCTCAATCTGAGCTGAACTCAGCAAAACGCAAAGAGCCGACCCTCGGGTCGGCTCTTCCCACTTCGATCGTCACATTTTTCTCGGTGAACGGATTCGCGCGCATAGGAGCCGTCTACGACTCCGCTGCGCTGGTCGAACTGCAGGCCGATATGGAGCACTGGCAGTCCGAACTGCTCGCGGGCTCCCTGCCTGAACGCCACGGAACCGTGATCCTCGATGATCCCGAGGCGATGGTCGACGGCCGCGCGTTCGCGCACTACGTCACCGAGGTCACGCTGTTGTCGCAGATCGCCGACACGTGCGCACATGCTCCCGTGATCGTCGAGACGATGCAAAGAACGCTCGGGCCGCAGGCGTGGCTGCTCGACGATGATCGTTTCGGAGTTGTCTACCAAGACGCGCGTCCCGGTATATCCAGCGGCTACTCACGCATCGGCTGGCACTCGGACTGGCAGAGCGGACCGCATCTCGACATCTGGCCATCAGTCGCGTTCACCATCCATCTCGATGCCACGTCACCGGCGAACGGGTTCCTCCGAGTCGTGCCCGGAAGCCATCTCGGTGGCACAGAGGGCATGCCTCCCGGATTCGAAAAAGTGCCTGGCGAGATCGCCATCTACTGCGATGTCGGTGACGTCCTGTTGCACGATGCCCGCCTGTGGTACGCCGCAGCACGAGCCACTGACGATCCCCCGCTCGGGGTTCGCCGTCACGTCCGCGGGAGTTGGCACGGTGGCGCCCGCCTTCCGGCGGGGCACGGCGTCAACGATTTCATAAAGAACGCGAAGCGCTGATCCTAGAAGTAACCACTCGTCTGATCGGCTCGAGTGACAACTGTTGACGTTCTCTATCGGTGCCGCACGTCTCCGCGCCACACTGCTGTCGGTTTTCACCACGCTAACAACGGCTGAATTCTGAATTGTCCTGCAGACCAATAAGGTCAACCAGTGAACGCCGGTGCCACGGGCTTCGGTTCGGTGATCGAGCCTCCGAGTTCCTGGAGCACATTGCTTCCGGTGTTCGCTATGTAGACCACGCCGCAAGAGTCGACCGCAACACCCTGCGGTCCGTTCAAGGCCGCAGAGGTTCCCGGACCGCGTACCCCGGGTGCGTTGGTGCCGCCTCCGGCAACAACACTAAAGATTCCGCTGATCAGTCGAGCAACAACATTGTCACCGGAAGCTGCGATGTAGACGATCCCCGAGGAATCGACGGCCACACCCTCGGGAGCATTGAGTTGGATCGACAGGCCAAGTCCGAAATGGTCTTCCCATGTCGTTGCCGCTTGTGACTCCTGCGGTGTCATGGTGCCACCGCCAGCGAGGACATAGAGATTTCCTGTCACCGCATCGACTTCCTCAATCAGGCCATTGCCCGTATCAGCGATATACAGATTGCCTGATGCATCGACAGCAACACCGCCAGGATTCGAAAGTTGCATCTGGGTGGCGAGTCCCGAATCAAGCGGTGATGTCACGCCGCCACCAGCGACAACACTGAACGTCCCGTCAGGAGCAACTTTCTCGATGAGATTGTTCCCGGAATCGGCGATATACACGTTCCCCGCCGAATCAACCGCAACGCCACGAGGAGCATTCAACAACGCATCAGTCGCAACCGTCGCGCTCGACGGTGATGTCACGCCGCCACCAGCGACAACACTGAACGTCCCGTCAGGAGCAACCTTGCCAATGAGATTGTTCCCGGAATCGGCGACGTAGACGTTCCCGTCCGAATCAACGGCCGTGGCGCCCGGTTGATTGAGGCCAGCCGAGGTCGCAGCACTACCGTCGAGCGGCCCTGAACCTTGGGTTCCGTTGCCGGCGATGACACTCAGGAGTTGTTCATATGTCGGCAGCATCGAAGCGAAGTCGGCATAGGGAACCTGCCCACCATTCGCCCAGATCGCAGTTGAAACCTGCGAAGGGATTCCCGCCCAATTCGACGGCATGAGTGCGGCGTAGTTCGGATTGAGCGCGTAGAGAAGGATGAAGTTCACGAGCCAGATCGACGGGATCATCGACGCCCCGATCTGCGTGGTCACACCGTTCTTGTCGTTGGTCACCAGTTGAGCCGGCATTGACGCTTCCTGCGAGAGATAACCAAGGACGACTTCTTCGGTGTAGGCCGATTCATAGAGAGCCTGAATGGTGGAACTGCAACCGTTGTCACGGCACCAATCCCCCATGTATCCGCCAGGGGCCAAATCGATATTCACCTGCTTCGACGGCGAGCTCTCGTTGGCAAGGCTTTGAAGCATCCCTGCCGGATCCACCATGAGCCCAAAACTGCTCAAGACACTGGCTTGGATCTCACCATCAACCGTCGAATACAGCGGCATTCCGTTGTTGTTAATGAAGAGTCCAACCGATTGGCCAAGCAGGATCGCCAACGATTTGTCGCCACCGACACCTCGTCCAGTCACGAATTTGATGTACTGCTCGTTGGTCATGACGTCGCTGGGAGAGAACCCCATCCCCGCTGCAATCTCGTCGGCCCTCGCCCTACCAATCGGTTCGTTGCGCTGTGACAGATCAATAACCTCGGTCGGCGCGAGGTATTCGAAGCGGAGTGTGCCGCTGAAGGGCAGGACAAAGCCGGTCACGTCTGCCGGACGAGTGAGCGCACCTGCGTCACCCGACCCAGGGGCGCCCGGGGCCACGATGCTTACTGCCACCAGTGACAGCGCGAGGAGGGCGAAGCCCATCGCTCGAATGACCCGGCCACCGAACCGCTGAATACCGAAATGAGTTTTCATAACTAAATTTAACCACAATTATGACCATTGGTCACAAAAATGACCAATGGTCATTTGCTCGGCATAGAATCGCGGCCGTGCTCGACGAAAAACCAGGCTCAACTTCTAAACGGACGATGCATTCACGCAGCGAGTCGATGGACTTGATCATGGACTCTGCCATGCAACTTCTCCTCACCCAGCGGCCCGAAGAACTCACCATCAGGCAGATCACCGCGTCGGTGGGACTCCATCACCGGTACATCCCGGACTATTTCGGCGGAAAAGCCGAACTTCTAGCGGCCATCTATGGACAGGTGGCTCAGGAAGCCGCCGATGCCGTGACCTTCCCCTTTGCTGCGGGCGGAATTCACCCCAACATCATCCGGATGGCGCGACTCGCACTGTGGCTCTCGGCAAACCATCCCGATGGCGTTCCACCCACCGAGCGTCCACTTCAGGAGAAGATCACCGTCATCCTTCGCGAGCAGTTTGGTTTCAATGAGGAGGACGCGTATTTCTTTTTCGAGCGCCTCGTCGCTTCGGTCTTGGTGCTCGCTGCTTTCCCCGACGTTCTGGGCCCCAACCCCGTGGACATGGAAAAACACATAGCGCTTGAGTTAAGAATCCTCACCATGTACGCGACATCACAATCCGCTCGACCACTTCGTGATGACAAAAGCAAGGGCAGTTACGCCTGACCTCTCGGGCACCGACCGCCGGGGCGCCCGCCAAGGCTGCGACAAGTGGAACGAGCGTTCGCAAAAGGAACAATCAAGCAGTGGCTGATGGCTCGAAGACACACGCCTGGAAATAGTCCTCGATATGTGCGGCCCATTGATCAGCGCTGAGATGCGTCGGCGAAACATCATCGATAATCACACCAAAGCTGTAGGCCTGAACAAAGACCGCGAGTGACTGAGGATCAATCGTTCTTTTGATCCATCCGCGCTCTATTGCCATCTCAATGACGGCGACGTACTCATCAGTGAGACGCTTTTGCTCGGCGGCTAGAGGTTTGCTCATTCGAGCAGTTGAATTGGCCAACGTAAATGCACGAAGGCGACGCAACACACGGAGGTCCTCGTTGTGCACGTAGTTCCTGTTTGCCTGAAAGAGGCCATCGCGAAACTCCTCGAAGGTCATCGCTGACGCCAGGACCTCACCGATGTATCGGACAGTCGCTTCGACGCCTTCGGAGTAGGACGCAATAAGCGCAGACCCGATCACGTCGTCAACGTTTTCGAAGTGGTGATAGACGGCACCGCGTGTGAGCCCAGAGCGGTCAAGAAGATCGTCGATTCGAAAATCGACTGGCCCCTGTTCCTTCAGCAGCTCGACGGCGATCGACACAAGCATCTGCCTAGTGGGGTGCTCGACCTGCGGATCGTTCGATTTTGCCATGCTCACCTCTGACTTCGCCCCAAGGGAATAGCGAACCGTAGAGGAGCCGGGACACAGGGCGATGGACCAGTGCAGCCCAGCTCGGTTGGACATACATAATGCATGTATGCTTTACCCGGGTCGCTGACCCTTGAGCACCCGCTCGATCCGACGATTGGAGCCAGATGTCATTACGAAGAACAGAAGGGGCTTTGCCTCGGGTACACCGCCGCCGGTCCACCCTTGCAGTACTTGCCGGTGCAGCAATTGCCGGAATCTTGGTCTCAGGCGTCTCGCTAAGTTCTGCCCTAGCCCCGACCGCAATCGTCAATACCGACAGGACCTACGACTGCGATCTCAATTACGGCAACCAGTTCTTTACCAAGCTCTACGCCGGCGACTCGCTCACCATCACTGTCGCAGGAACCGCCTGCGACTCGATGACTTTCACAGTCACCAACTTGTTTGCTGGCGACGCGCCCACTCTCACGAAAAACGGAATCCCCGTCGCTGTGAACACGCCCACGCCAGTGGCCACGAACGACGTGTTCGTGTTGACTGATCAGTTGGGGAACGGTTTCGGAGATCTCTCGTTCACAAATAACTCGGCGTCCACCTGGGTCTATGCATGGGAATTGGATGCGTCAAACGTGCCCACGACTTCAACGACGGCCACCACTCCGACGACAACTCCGACAAATCCGACTACAGCACCAACAACCACCCCAAACGGAGGTGCGCCAGTTGGTGACACTGCCGCCGGTGATCCCTTGGCACCAGCCTTCACCGGCTAAGACCTTCGCGCAACGCAAGCACCACCAGCAGAACGCAAAGAGCCGACCCTCGGGTCGGCTCTTTCCATTTGATGGTGGC
>SYBH01000090.1 GCA_005787345.1 Actinomycetota bacterium | reverse complement strand
CTGGTAAGAGTCGTAATAGGAGACGAAGTACTCCACGCGATTTTCGGGAAAGAACTCGCGGAACTCGTTGGCCAACTGGGCGGCCAACGATTTATTTGGCGCCATCACCAATGTCGGACGCTGCAACTTTTCAATTGTCCACGCAATGGTTGCGCTCTTACCTGAACCAGTGATGCCGAGCAGTGTTTGGAAGCGATTTCCCGCTTCGATGCTTGCCGTTAGTCCCTCGATCGCCTTGGGCTGATCGCCAGCAGGCTGAAAATCAGAAACGAGTCGAAACGGCGGCATCGGAGGAGTCTACGAAGGGTGGGGGCCATTGCTCCCGACACATCGTCAGACGCCGTCTAACCTTGACCAAACAGCCCGTGACCCTAGAAGAGGAACAACACACATGCGCGACGCTTTGGGTTCGGTGCAATCGGTACTGGTTCTCGGTGGAAACTCCGAAATTGCTTTGGCCATCGTTGACCGACTCGTGGCCAGTCGATGCAAAAAAGTCGTGCTCGGCGTTCGCTCCCCCGCCTCGGCGACCACCACCCTCAACCGTCTCCGTTCTGCCGGAGTCGATGCCGACACCATCGTGTTCGATGCGCTTGATCCCGCCTCACACACCGAAGTCATCGACGCTGCTGCTGAACGTATGGGCGATATCGACATGGTCATCCTCGCGTTCGGCATTCTCGATGGTCATGCCGAAATCGATACCGATCCGGTCTTCGCCGCTCAGGTCATACAAACCAATTTCGGTGGCGCCGTATCTGCCGGGCTCGCCTCGGCTGTACAACTTCGCAAGCAAGGTCATGGAACGATTCTTTCCATCACCTCAGTTGCCGGTGTCCGCTCTCGTGCTGAAAACATGATCTACGCCTCATCAAAAGCTGGGATGGATTCTTTTAGCCAAGCCCTCGGCGATGCACTCATTGGAACTGGCGCGCGATGCGTTGTCGTTCGTCCGGGTTTCGTGCACACACACATGACCGAAGGCATGAAGCCAGCACCGTTTGCAACGACGCCCGACAAAATCGCCGACACCGTCATCAACGGTCTCCAGAAGAACAAGGAAATCATCTGGGCGCCTTCGATCATGATGCCGATGTTCCTAACCCTCCGCCACCTTCCCCGTTTCCTGTGGCGCAAGGTAAGCGCCACCTGAGATGACAGCCGCAACTTCCCCCCACCCCTCACTTCTCGGAGGAGTTGTCCGAGAACTGCGTCCAAAGCAGTGGATCAAGAACATTCTCGTTTTTGCAGCCCCCGTTGCTGCCGGTCTCTTTGATAACAGAGCCACCAATCTTCATGCGCTTGGCGCCTTTGGTTGCTTTTGCGCGGCGGCAAGCGCTACGTACCTTCTCAACGACGCGATGGATATTGAGTCCGATCGCCGCCACCCGGCAAAGAAGAATCGCCCCATCGCGGCGGGCATCGTTCCGGTCGGCCTCGCATACGTTGTCGCCGCGGTTCTGCTCGTCGTGGCCATCAGTGGCTCATTCCTCATCCGGCGCGACTTCGGATTCACGATCCTCGCCTACTTGGCTCTGACCACTGTGTATTCGCTGTGGCTTAAGAGCATGCCCATTCTCGACATCGTCGCTGTTGCTACCGGATTCGTTCTTCGTGCAATCGGCGGAGCGACCGCGACTGGGCTGCCGATCTCGGAATGGTTCTTCATTGTTACGAGTTTCGGCGCGCTCTTCATGGTGACAGGAAAGCGCGCTGGCGAACGAGCCGAACTTGGCGAGGACGCCGCAACGATTCGTCCTGCTCTCGCCGCGTACACGCCGCAGTATCTCAACTACTTGAAGGCCGTGTTTTCTGCCGGAACCGTGATCACGTACTGCCTGTGGGCGTTTGCTTCAGCACAGGAATCAGCAAGTGGTTCTGTTCTTTTCCAGATCTCAATCGTCCCGTTTGCCATCGCGATCCTTCGCTACGCACTGCTGCTCGAACAGGGAAAGGGTGCCGAACCCGAGAACCTTGTTTTTTCCGACCGAACCCTTCTCGTCGCTGGTGCGATCTGGGCCACCATCTACGTCTGTGCCGTCTACGCCTCCTGAACCAGCGGCCTCTCGGGCCGTTCCCTCTTCGGTCGAACTCTTCGGCTGGGGTCGCACCGCACCTTCAGGCGCGGACGTGCGTCGACCCACCTCGCCTATTGAACTACAGCGTGCGCTTCCCACCTCGTTCGAGCGCGGCCTGATTGCGCGTGGCCTTGGCCGCAGCTACGGCGACGCGGCCCAGAACGCCGGCGGAACCGTCATCGAAACTACCGATGTCGCTGCATTCACAATTCATGAATCGGATCCGAACTCCGACACCGTGCTCGTGACCGCCGATGCCGGAGTAAGTATCGATCGGCTCCTGCACGCACTCGTGCCACAGGGTTTGTTCGTACCGGTAACGCCTGGCACTCGCTATGTCACCGTCGGCGGCGCAATCGCTGCAGACATCCACGGCAAGAACCACCACCTCAAAGGTTCGTGGTGCAATCACGTCGTTTCGTTGCATCTTCAACTCGCCGACGGTTCGGTCGTTGAGATCGGCCCTGACCACGATCCGCAGTTGTTCTGGGCCACGGCGGGCGGCATGGGTTTGACCGGTGTCATCCTTGATGCCACCTTCCGGTGTCCTCGCATTGGTTCAAGCCAACTTGTTGTCGACACCGATCGCGCTGCCAATCTCGATGCAGTGTGCGAACTCATGCGCACCGGTGACCACCTCTACGACTATTCGGTGGCCTGGATTGATCTCATGGCGACTGGCGCCAAGATGGGTCGCTCAGTCCTCACGCGTGGGCGCTTCGGCAGTGCCGAAGAAGCAGCACCCAAGATCGGCGCCGATCCATACAAATACAGCGCCAGCGAACTCGTAAGCGCACCGCCGTTCATGCCGGCCGGCCTGCTCAACAAGCTTTCGATTCGCGCGTTCAACGAATTGTGGTTCCGAAAAGCTCCAGTCGAGCGACGCGACGAGATTCAGTCGATCCCGACGTTCTTTCATCCGCTCGACATGGTTCGCGGTTGGAATCGGATCTATGGACCAGCAGGCTTCCTGCAATGGCAGTTCGTGATTCCGTTCGATGCTACGAGCACCCTCTCCACGATTGTTGAACAGATCAGCAAGTCTGGCTGCACATCGTTCCTTGCGGTGTTGAAATCGTTCGGCGAAGGAAATGCTGCGCCACTGTCGTTTCCTGCGGGCGGCTGGACTCTTGCGCTCGATATTCCCGCCGGCGTCCCCGGACTCGGGCCGCTCCTTGACCGCCTTGACGATCTAGTTGTTGGCGTCGGGGGACGCATCTACCTCGCCAAGGACAGTCGCGTGCGCCCTGAGTTGCTCCCGCAGATGTACCCGCGACTCGATGAATGGAAAGCCGTTCGCGAGCGCGTTGATCCCAACCGACGAATAATGAGCGACCTCGCCCGACGACTCGGGCTGTAATCAAACTCAAACAGCGTTGCGCTTCGTTTGAATCCAGTCCCAGCACTTATCGATATGCGTCATGAGTTCTTCTTGCGACCCATCGTTGGGAACAATGAACGCGGCTACCGCACGTCGTTCTTCACGCGTTGCCTGAAGTTTCATACGAGCACGCGCGTCGTCAGCATTGAAACCACGAGACTCGACAAGACGCTCCACTGCAATCTCGGGATCAGTGTCAACCACGATGATGCCTTCGGTTTCGTAGGCCTTTGACTCGACGAGCAATGGCACGTCGAGGATGACGACATTGTCGCTTTCGCGTTGTGCTTCGATTCGCCCATCGATTTCCTCGCCAACCTTTGGATGCACGATCGCGTTGAGCGCTTTCAATTGATCGGGATCGTTGAACACAACGTCGGCAACGGCCTGACGGTTCAGTGTTCCGTCGGCGGCAAGGATCGTGTCGCCAAAGTGTTCGACCATTGCGGCCAGCACCGCACCACCCGGGGACTGAAGCTCTCGAACGACCAAATCGGCGTCAATGACAACCGCTCCACGGCGAGCAAACTCCGACGAGACCGTTGACTTTCCCGAACCGATACCACCGGTAAGACCAAGTAGAAGCATCGCCGGAACGTACCAGAGCGCATCTCATTGTTTTTCCGCGCATTTCGCTCACACTTTTGCCAACCCTGCCGACAGGTAGTGCATGACCAACACAGCGATACACCCAACCCGCCCCGCCCTTACCGATTGGCGGGGTTTTCCCATCACCGTCACTCGTCGGGAAGAAGAAGTCCTCCAGGCCATCTGCGACGGCTGCTCAACGCCAGAGGTGGCCTCACGGCTCTATCTCTCGCAAAAGACCGTCAAGAATCACCTCGCGTCGATTTACCAAAAGCTCGACGCGCGCGACCGAACCCAAGCAGTTCTCACCGCGCTGCGTTTAGGGATCGTGCGTCTCGACTGATCACCGGCTAGGACCGGTGAGACTCACTCGGCGGCGTCGGCCTCGGGGACAGCGACGGCGGCAGCCGCCTCAGCAGAGGTCGGCACGGGCGGGATCGAGGTATCACCCTGTTCGGCGTAGTACTCGGCCCACGCTTCCTGAGCTTCAGTGGTCTCGCCACCGATGTAGTTGCCCTCGGTGTCGTAAGCGTGCTCACCGAAGTGTTCCTGATACTCAGCAGCAACAATGCCACCTTCAGCAGCCTGCTTGATGGAGAGGCTGATGCGGCGACGCTGAAGGTCGAGGTCAATAATCTTGACCCAGAGTTCTTCGCCCGGCGTGACGACCTGCTCGGGAAGATCGACATGATGAGCCGACATTTCCGAAATATGCACGAGGCCTTCGATGCCCTCGCCAACCTGCACAAACGAACCGAACGGAACGAGCTTGGTGACACGGCCATAAACGAGTTCGCCAACCTGATGGGCCGTGGCAAATTCCTGCCACGGATCCTGCTGCGTGGCCTTGAGCGAAAGGCTGATGCGCTCGCGGTCAAGATCGACCTCGAGGACCTGAACGTCGATTTCGTCGCCAACCTGCACAACAGAACCGGGATGGTCAACATGCTTCCATGACAGCTCGGAAACGTGGACGAGGCCGTCCATGCCGCCGAGGTCGACGAATGCACCGAAATTCACGACTGAAGACACAACACCGCGACGGTTCTCGCCGGGCTT
>SYBH01000089.1 GCA_005787345.1 Actinomycetota bacterium | reverse complement strand
GTTCGACTCTTCTGCGGTGGAGAATCCGGCGTACTGACGGATGGTCCACGGGCGATTCGTGTACATCGTGGCCCGCACGCCACGGGTGTAGGGGGCGAAGCCTGGGAGGGTGTCGACATCACCCAGCGCCTCGAGATCGGCGGCGGTGTAGAGCGGTTTGACGGCGATGCCTTCGGGGGTCTCCCAGACAAGATCGGCGGGGTCTGCACCCTTGAGGTCTTTGGAGGCCGCATCGGCCCAGGCGGTGGGGAACTGTTCTGAGGAAGTCACCCCATCAGACTAAGAGGGAGGGTGCGCGGGTGTCATGCTGGCAGTCATGGGACCGGAACCTCGAGCCAACTCTGAACCGGCGCTCTTGGAGTTCCAGGCCGTTTCGTTTGAGGTCCCTGGGGGGCCCACGATCCTCGATGGGGTCTCGCTTGCCGTTCCTGCCGGAAAGATCACCGTCGTCGTCGGGCCGTCTGGTGCTGGGAAATCGACCCTTCTGCGCCTCGGGAATCGACTCGAGGTCCCTACGGCCGGAGTGATCCGATTTCGGGGCGAAGATCTTGGGCTCGGCGATCCACGGGCTCTGCGGCGAAATGTGGGGATGGTCTTCCAGAAGCCGGTCCCCTTCGCTGGGTCGGTTCGAATGAATCTCTTGGTCGCCCATCCGGGCGCGACCGAGAGCGAACTTGAAAACGTGCTGGATCGTGTGGGGCTCAATGGGTCATTTCTTGATCGCGTTGCCGACGAACTATCAGGCGGAGAAGCTCAACGGATGTGTATCGCTCGGACGCTACTAACTCGCCCTGTAGCGATCTTGATGGACGAACCAACCTCTGCGCTCGACCCCGAAAATAGATCGGCCATTGAAACGCTCGCTCGGGATCTCGCCAACGAAGGAATCGGAGTGGTCTGGATTACCCATGATCTCGATCAAGCGCATCGGATCGCCGATCGTGCATTCGTGCTGATCGATGGGCGCAATGCATCGGAAGAGGAAACGGTCGCGTATTTCACGCAGCGAATGCCAGAGGGGGAGTCATGAACGCGACGCATATCGGATGGGCGGGTTTACTCGGATCCTTTGTACTGGTGGTGGTCGCCATTGGCCTTTCGTTCTCGCAGCGTCTACAACTTTCTCGGTCGATGCTTTGGGCGTCGGCTCGTGCCGCTGTGCAGCTCATGCTGGTTGGCTTCGCCTTGAGACTCGTACTTGATCCAAAAGCGTCTGTTTGGTGGGCATGGCTGTGGGTCGTGGTCATGGTTGCTTTTGCAGGCTTCACAATTCGCAGTAGAGCGAAGGAAGTTCCTGGGATCTTTCTTCTGGGGACCATTTCTATGCTCGTTGTCGTTGCCGTGAGTCTCTCGGTCATTTTTGGCTTTCGCGTCTTCCCCATCGAAGGGAGGACCATTGTCCCGCTTGCAGGGATGATGATCGGTAACTCGATGACAGCTTGTGTGCTTGTGGGTCGGCGGATCGTCGACGAGCTCTCAGAAAAGAGTGATGAGGTCGAGGCTCGCCTCGCGCTCGGTCAGTCATGGCAAGAAGCATCTCGGCCCTATGTGCGGTCGGCCCTGCGAACCGCGCTCGTGCCACAGATTGAATCAACGAAAGCAGTTGGACTTGTTTTCCTGCCTGGGGCAATGACCGGTCTGGTGCTCGCTGGAGTCGACGCAGTCGATGCCGTCACCGTGCAGCTTGCGATCATGTACCTGATTCTTGGCTCTGTCGCGACAAGTGTCACGGTGATTGGCCTTGGTCTCACCCGCCAGGTATTCACCTCCGACCATCGCCTGCGTTCGATCGAGAGAGCCACTCACTGAGAACTCGTGAACCCGATCTGAACTCCCTCTGGGTTGTCCCCATGCGGTCTTTCGGGGACCCTTGACCGGTAGCCTCGGCATATGGCCAAACGCTTCGTGATCATCGGCGGGGGACCGGCAGGAAACACTGCCGCCACGTTCGCCGCTCGATTCGGTGCCGAGGTCACGATGATCGAAAAAGACCTTGTAGGTGGAGCGGCGCATTTGCGCGACTGCATTCCTTCCAAAGCCATGATCGCTACGGGTGGGGCACTCGGCACCATTAACGATGCCCAGCGCATGGGACTCACCGATGTTTCTGCCACTCTTGATTTCGATGCGCTTCGACACCGAATCGACACGATCGGCAAGCGTCTGGAGCGGTCGACCACCTCGCTGCTTGAAAGTCAGGGTGTCAAGCTCCTGAAAGGCACGGGTCGGATGGTGGGTCCGCATCAGGTCATGGCTGAGACAGCAGACGGTCCTCTCGAGATCGATGCCGATGTTGTTCTGATTGCTACTGGCAGTCGTCCCCGAATTCCCGAGTGGGCTCACGTCGATGGCGAACGGATGCTCACAACGCGCGACGCGTATCCGCCCTCCACCCTTCCTGAACATTTGGTCGTGATCGGCTCAGGTGTCACCGGCGTTGAATTTGTACATATGTTCAAGTCCTTTGGTAGCGAGGTCACGCTCATTGTGAGTCGCCAACAGGTCCTTCCTTTGAAGGATCCTGAGGTTGCCGCTGCGCTTGAAGCGGACTTCCTTGCCCGTGGAGTACATCTGTTGAAGGGCGCAAAGGCGCTTAGTGGAACTGTGAGTGCTGATGGCGTCACGATCGAATGCACCGATGGTCGAGTCGTGACTGGTTCGCATGCGTTGTTAGCGATTGGTTCGATTCCGAATACCGACAATCTCGGATTAAGCGATGTAGGCGTCGAATTAATTGATGGCTACGTGAAGATCAATCACAATTGCCAGAGTTCGTTACAGCATGTGTATGCCGCTGGCGATGTTTCGGGCAAACTTCCGTTGTCTTCGGTTGCGGCGCTCCAGGGCCGCAAGATTGCTGAACACGCAATGGGTCTTCACGTGGGACCGCACCGCCACATTGATTACGAAAAGGCTGCGTCGGCGATTTTCACCGAACCTGAAATTGCCGATGTCGGATTAGCCGAAGCTGATGCGTTCGCAATGGGCCGCAAGATCCGCGTAACAAAGGTGCCATTCTCGGCAAATGCAAAGGCACTTATCGAGGATGATTCACGCGGATTCGTGAAGATTGTTTCCGATCCCGCCACTGGCGTTGTTCTCGGCGGCTCGATTGTTGGTCGCCATGCCGCAGAACTCATCGCCGTGCTGGCCCTCGCCGTGAGCGCAGGTTTACGCGTCAACGACCTTCATGAGTCGCTCTTTGTTCACCCATCGATGGCCGAGGCTTTATCTGATGCAGCAGAGTGAGCAGACCGATCCAATCAGGAGTCCTCGAAAAAGTCCGACAGTCAAAGATTTCCCTGCTTCCGGCCCGTTCAGCCTTGCTGCGCCCGGCCCGCGCTTTGGCGCCCGTGCGCTCGATCTGTCCGTGATTGCGCTGCCTGTACTGATGGTCATCGCCCTGACGGCGAAAACCATCGATGGTCAGTTGCAGTTTGATGTTCCTAGTTGGTTGGTCCCTGCAGCCCTGGCGTTTGGGGTTGCGTACGAGTTTTTGTTCATTTTTTTCGCGCAGCGCACGCTGGGCAAGATGGTATTTGGGTTGCGAGTCGTCCGGTACGTCGATGGCGGTCGACCAACGGCATCTCAAAGTGGACTTCGTGCACTGTTGCCATGGTCGCCGTTGGCGCTCCCACTTGGCCCATTCGGGTTCGCTGCGGTAGTGATGGTGTACGGAACTGGCATTGGCGGCGAGTTGCATCGGGGTTGGCCCGACCGAGTTGGCGGCACTCTCGTCATCTCCACCCGTTAGTAGTGCTCACGGCCTACCCTCACACTCAGACGCCCTTTGGGCAGAACTGAATCTGGGGGATGAGATGTCATCACGGGTGTATCGAGTTGTGCAGTGGACAACCGGCAACGTCGGCCAACGTTCGGTGATCGCAGCGGCAGCGAATCCTGAACTCGAGATCGTCGGTTGTTACGCCTGGGGACCAGACAAGGTTGGCCGCGACATTGGTGAGTTGTGCGGCATCGACCCCATTGGTGTGCTCGCAACAAACGACATCGATGCGTTGTTGGCGCTGAAGCCCGACTGCGTCATCTACAACCCAAAATGGCCTGACGTCGACCACATGGTTCGCATTCTGGAAAGTGGCATCAACATCACTGCCACTGCCGGGTTCATCACTGGTCATGCGCTGGGTGCGGATCGTCAACGAATCATTGATGCATGCAACCAGGGCAACAGCTCGATCTTCGGTTCAGGCATGAATCCTGGGATGGCGAATCTTCTCGGCATTGTTTCGGCGGGCGTCTGCGATCGGATCGACTCGATTCGCATGCTCGAGTCCGTCGATTCAACCGGTTACGACTCTGGCGATACTGAGAAATCGGTTGGCTACGGATTGCTTCCCGATGACCCAAGCCTGTCGGCAATGACCAAACAGGGGACCGCAGTCTTCGGTGATGCGGTCTATCTGATGGGGCAAGCGCTCGGCGTCGAGTTCGACGAGGTTCGCTGCGAGACCGAGTACGCGATTACGACGGAGTTCCTTGATCTTGATTCATGGTCGATCGATGCCGGCTGTGTTGCTGGAGTGTCGGCGAGTTGGCAAGGCTGGGTCGGCGACCGCAAAGTCGTTTCCTGTGATGTGCGTTGGCGTAAGGGTCGAACGCTTGAACCGGATTGGAAAGTTGAGCACGGCTACATCGTCGAAATCGATGGAATGCCGTCGGTGCGCACGAAGCTTGAAGTATTTCCACCGAAGGATTTCAAAGCGAAATCATTCAATGACTACATGGTGCTGGGAATGGTGATGACATCGCTGCCAGCCGTCGATGCAGTAACGTCAGTGTGCGAAGCAAAAGCCGGGATCGTCACCTATCTCGATCTTCCGTTGCCCTCACCCAGTGGATGGGTGCGTTGAACCTGAGACTGCACTCCGCGAGAGGCTGTGTTGCCATTCCGTGCACTAGCGCCGTAGCGTTCGGGCTCAGAATGTTGGTTGAAAAGTGAGACTTAAGCGCCGTTGGGCGAAGTGGGAGTGCGGGCCCGACGAGTGCTGCGTCGTTTGGCGGTCGGTCGTGCAGCAGCCGAGGGGAAATCATGTTTGAGTCATTTGCGCAGAATGGTGAAGACGTCGTGCTTTGGAGGACCCTGGGGCACCTCCCCAAAGGACAGTGGATCGATGTCGGCGCTAACGATCCCGACACCGACTCGGTTACACGGGTCTTCTCCGATGCTGGATGGACCGGAATCAATATCGAGCCGATGGAACCAGTCTTTTCCAATCTCCGCGAACGCAGGCCCAACGACATCAATCTCCGAATCGCCGTCGAGGATGTGGAAGGTGAACGCGAGTACTTCGCTGTGGGAGCGGGCCGCGGCCTCAGCACGAACGATCCGGATGCAGCCGATCAGTATCGACAATCGGGTATGTCGGTCGAAGAAGTCATCATTCCGACTCGCTCACTCGCTTCGATCTGGGACGAGTTCGTAGAAGGCGAGGTTCACTTTCTCAAGATTGACGTCGAAGGGGCCGAAGCGAGTGTCCTCAGTGGAGCCGATCTTGCTCGCCATCGACCTTGGATCATCGTTGTCGAATCGGTCGAAGCGGTGAACATGGAAGCGGTGAGAGAGTTCGCCCTTAGCACACGTCCAATTCCAACTCCGCGACATTCCGAGTGGGAGCATTACCTACTTCACAGCAACTACAAGTTCGTTCTGTTCGATGGACTCAATCGCTTTTACGTCGCCCGGGAACACGAGGCGACGCTAGGTCCACGGCTCGAAGCTCCGGTCAATGTCCTTGATCGTTCGATCGCTCCAACCGCCCGGCGAAAGATTGCTGAGGTTCAAGATCATTTGGGACAGATCGATCGTGATCGGATGCTCGTCGCCGATCGCCTCAACGACGCACTGTCAGAGCGTGACGCTCTTCGTGTTGAACGCGATGAACTTCGTGCAGAGGTTTACGCAATTCGGAAAACGATCTCGTGGCGCGTCACCGCTCCACTTCGGAAAGTACGAGCCCTCCTGCGGCGTTAATCGATGGAAGAACACCCAAAGCGAATTGCGCAGTGGCAGTTATCCGCCGGTGATTACTCAATCACCACCACAACATCGCCGGAGCCAACGGAATCGCCGGGGGCGACCTTGATCTCCTTGACGGTGCCGGCCTTGTCGGCGGTGATGTTGTTTTCCATCTTCATGGCTTCGAGCACGCATACGGTCGCGCCTGCTTCGACTTCCTGACCGACCTCGACGAGGATCTTGACGATTGTTCCCTGCATGGGGACGGCAACCGCGCCCGAGCCACCACCGGCGCCAGCACCACCAGAGCCGCCTGAGCGACGTGGACGGCTTGCGCCGCCGGCAGCACCACCAGCGACGACGGCTCCTGCCTGTGATTCAGGAACGAAGACCTTCACCGAGAAGCGCTTGCCATTGACTTCGACGTCGACGTCGCGCTGGACCTTCGCTTCTGACTCGCCGTCGGCAACCGTTGCAGTGCTTCCAACGTTGCTGAGGTCGAGCGTGTCTTCCACCCACTTGGTGGAGTGGATGCCGTCGACGAAGTCCTGATGTTCAAGAATTGCGAGGTCGGCGGGAATCGTTGTGGAAATCCCCTCAATGCGGAACTCACGCAGAGCGCGAAGCGTGCGACGAATCGCAGTCTCGCGATCGGAGCCCCAGCAAATGAGCTTGCCAACGAGGTTGTCGTAGTACTGGCTGACGGTGTCGCCGGACTCGTAGCCGCCATCCCAGCGGGTTCCGAAACCAGCTGGCGGAACCAGCGTGGTGATGTGGCCGGGGGAGGGGAGGAACTTACCTTGCGCCGGATCTTCTGCGTTGATGCGAATTTCGATTGCGTGGCCGCGAAGCTCGATCGATTCTTGAGTGAACGAAAGCGGAAGACCTGAAGCAACGCGAATCTGTTCGGCAACGAGGTCGATGCCCGACACCATTTCGGTGACGGGATGTTCGACCT
>SYBH01000088.1 GCA_005787345.1 Actinomycetota bacterium | reverse complement strand
GAACACTCACCGAATAGCCCGGCGAATGCCCACTCGCGTTCGCGTCCCACACCGGACTCAACGGAACCGTCACCGTCGTCGACGAATCAAAATTCGTCGGCGATGAAACCGTCGTCCCCTCAAACCACATACTCGTAATCTCAATCGGACGCTTCAGATAAACGTGGAACACGCTCTGTTCGCTCAACGAATTCGTATATGTGAGAACAAGATCGGATTCGCCAATGGGAACGGACAGCGGGGCCGAAGGAACTCCCGAGGTCAACGAACCTGAGCTTCCATTCAGCGAATATGACACGGTGCCGGTGTCGAACGAAACCTGGAACTGCGTGGTTGTACTTGCTGGCTTGATGAAGACCCGAAAGCTCTTGACCGCCGCAATCGGGTCTACGTTGCCTGATGCATTCGTGGTGGACAGGTTGTAAATACCCTCCTCATCCGATGCGCTACCCGTAGAGGCATCAAACACAACGAAACCAGCGAACGCCATAGCCCATGCGGTAACGCCCAATATGAGTCGCTTGAAAACTGATTGCCGCGCGCCGCGTAATTGTCGGTGAACTGGGCCTCGGTCAGAGCCCTGAGCAACGTCGTGATTCGAGATGTTGTGAGTCATGCGGCGATACTAAGGACACAAAATTTTGTGCTCGCCGAAACATCACTGTATTGCTACATCGGCGCGACATCGGCATCTGAGAAGTTCCGAATTCGCTACGTTTCAGCCATCAACTCATGCCAGCACAGCGATGAGTTCGGAGCCCCCGTCGAACCCACGAACAAGTTCCCAACGAAGGCAGGTCTCGGCGAGCATCTGTGATCCAAGCCCTGGGACGACAACTGAAGACGGACCGTCGCCATCATCAGTCACACGTATTTCGAGGAGGTCACCAATCGTGGCGATCCGAATATCGACGGATCCTGCGCAACCATGTCGAATCGCATTACTCGTTGCTTCGCGACAAATCTCTATTGAACTTGTTGACAGCCCGGGGTCTGCAGCAAGTAACTGACCTGCCGCAAGGCTGATGTCGGATGTGAAGTGCACAACGGGACTCCATAGCCCATGTAAATCCGAGAGCGCATGCGTGACAGAAGCTTCGCTCCCCGTGCGGCCGGCGATTGCGGCGAGAGCCTCTTCAAGGCGTCGTCGCGCATCACGCACGGCTTCGGGAACACGGTCGGCGGCGGTCAATCGGAGTGCCGTCGAAATAAGAGCAGATTGGACGGTGCCATGCACTGCGAGCGACACCGATCGCCGTCGCAACCAGGTTTCGCGTTTGATTCGCGAGACAAGTTTTTCGAGCGCAATATTTGTCTCATACAGGCTGTCTCGAATCTGCTGACCGCGCACATACAACGTTGCCAAGATCGACACGAGCATGGCCAAAACCACCTTGACGCCGATACCTGTTGGACCATTCATCACTACGACCGCTGAACCGTTGTTTGGTTGTCGTCCAGCAAGTACCAAGAACTGAAATGCCACATTGATGGTTGTGTAGATGATCAGGAGCACAGCGAACCCCACTGCCATCGGCATGCTCCTCATTCGGCGCGGCACCAACACCTTGACAGCCCAAATAACAGGTAAAGACATGAGAGTCGCAAGAACGGACCCCTCAATCAACGACCGACTAGCCCCGATCAAGACAGCCGAAGGAAGCAGTATGCCCAACCACGCAACCGTCAGCCACCCCGGTCTGATTGACTTCGTGATATCCATTTGATCCTTGAAGAGACTCACCGAAACCGGAACCTCCGAAATGATGCGATCGAAATCCGCCAACGGGCGAAACGCCAACTCGTGCGACAAAGGTCGTACAACTTCGTTGACAGTCACATCAATACGCTGCGCAAGCATGCTGGCTTCAGACACGGACAACTCGTCCGAAATTAAATCGCAGATTTCTTCAACGGTCGGCTGAAGAATTGAGTGTGCCCTGCTCCGCAGTTCGTTCTCGGTTCGGATCAACTCTGCGTCCGCAGTTTCGATCAGCCGACTGAGTCGTGCCTGATCAGAGAAGAGATTTGAATGCGCCTGCGCACGCTCCAACGCGAGTTGAGTCGACGCAGCCAAAATCACTCCAAGGGCGACGGTCAGGATGAGAGATGACAGCATTTGCCCAATGGGGTATCGATCTAGATCCCGACTGGTGTCGTGCCCGTTCACATAGAGAACGGTCGCAAACGAGCGAACCACACCGGCGACAACCAGACCAGATACCACGATCGCGGGATGAGGCCGAACCCAACCATCGCGATCGCCAATCGCCCGCGTCACCAGAAGCACCGCAACCGCGAGGAAAGATACACCTGCTGTTGCGATCACCGACGTGAGTAACGACTGCTCAGGGATGACTCGGATGTAGTTGAAGCTGAACAAGAGCAGAAGCACGACAAGACCTGTAAACACCGGCCCCGACAGCGCACTCTTACTACCGATCAGAGTCTTGAGCCGATTGCGAGAAACCATCTCCAGCATCAGGGACTCGGAAGACCGGCAGCACGAATGAACTCGCGAGCGGCGACTACTCGCGCATTCCCCTCATCAAAGTTCTCACCGCTGATCTGCAACATTGCTCGACTGATCACGTTATAAACAGCCTTCGCGCTCGTGCCACGTTCGGCCGCGATCTGCTCATTCGTCATACCCAAAGCCACCATCCGTAGAACTTCGATCTGAGTGCGCGACAGACCACCGAGCGGCCGCTCTGGATCGCGATCGTGACGAGGAATGCTTCCGCGAGAGCCGCGTAACACCGCATCGAGTGCCGTCACGAACTCCCTCGTATCGGCAACCTGACCTTTACGCACATAGCCGACATTCCTGGGAAGCGATTCGGGATTTCTTCCAGCGAAGCGCGCATCGGGAAGGTTTGACAAGAAGAGAACTGCCACAAAGGGATCCTGGGCGCGAAATGCGTCGGCGAGATCAAAGCCGTTCACTCCCGCGCCAAGATCGACATCAAGAACGACCGCGTCAGGGGTCATTCTTTCGAACATTTGCCAAGCCTCGGTCACAGTCGACGCCGCACCCACAATGAAGTTCGACGGAATCAAGGCGTCGGCTAAGAGCCCAAGGGTCAACTTGTCGTCTTCGACGATAAGCACGCTCCTGCCGATACCAACCATGCAACCATTATCACCTAATCGGTCGGCGAAGTAGTTCAAAGGTTCCACCAGCGCTACTTTTTGAGGCTTCTGGTATCGCGCCCTCGGTAGGAATCGGACCTACGACCTGCGGTTTAGGAAACCGTTGCTCTATCCACTGAGCTACGAAGGCGGGGATGGTGCGAAATGTGGTGCGAAATTCGCCG
>SYBH01000015.1 GCA_005787345.1 Actinomycetota bacterium | reverse complement strand
GAATCCAGCAAACGAACATCACACCAATGGCGATAAGCGAGGTCTTCACGAAACCTCGACGATCCTCACCGGCCGAGCATGCAATCGCGTACAGCAATCCCCCGCCACCAACCAGCAACGCAAGCACGCTTAGTGGAGCGGTGCCGACATGTCCTTGAATCGCGAAACTCGCAGCGATGACCAGCACCACTGCAGCGACCCGGTCACCACGAACGGTTCCCCATGCGGCCATGAGCGCTGCAAACAACGGCAAGACAACGACATAGGGGTTCCACGGGTTAAACAACTCGCCTGATTGACTCAACAGTACGAATGCCGCGAGCACGATCGAAGTGAGAAAGAACAACACGTTCGACGAACGGCGAGCAACCCATGCCGCACCGAACATCGCTGCGAGATTGACTGCAAACGCGCCAATGAGAATCCCAACTCCAGAAGTTCCAAACAATCGAACCCACGGAGCGAACGCGAATGAAAGCGAAGGCCCCGGATGATTCCATTGGAACCTCGAATAGGGACCGACCAAGGGCGTGTTCGACGTACCGACATCGAGTGCTCGTAGACGAATCACCGAAAGATCGCCAGCCGCCTTCCAATCCAGCGTCGCTGCCTTCCAAGTAAAGGTCGCAACGACCGCAACCAGCAGCACGTAAGCCAGACGCTCGCACCACAACGAAAACGTCGACGCGGCCTCGATGGGCGCGTCGACATCTTCAGAAGATTCGGTCAGGTCAGGCACGGACCACAACCGTACCTATCGAATCGGTTGAGGCTCAGAGATTGAGGCGGCCGTAGCCAGATGGGCGCTTCCACCAACCATCAAGTGCGGTGACGTCAACGCCACCAGAGCCAAAGGCATGGACCAGTTGGTTGTTGCCCATATAGATGGCCACATGTTCCGAACCGTTGCCACCCCAGAACACAAGGTCGCCAGGCTGAAGTTGCGAGGCAGAGATACGTGTCGTCATGGCGTACTGCGCACCGCTGTAATGCGGGAGGCGGATGCCTGCTTGCCCGAACGCCCACTGGGTGAAGCCCGAGCAGTCAAACGCATTCGGACCACCGGCTGCCCAGACATAGGGACTTCCGACTTTGGTGAGACCAGCACGGATCGCCGCGTTGGCGACAGAACCGTTTGCGGGAGGAACGTTGACCGACACCTGACTTGAACCGCTGGAATTTGATGCGACACTGGCACTGCGGCGGGCCGCGGCCGCTGCTGCAGCAGCGGCTCGGATTGCTTCTTGTTCTCGCCGCACCAATTCGGCGACTTCGCCTTGCACCTTGGCATTCAGCGCTGCCTGCTCATCGCGCTGGGCTTTTGCCTGTTTGCGAGCAGCTTCGATCTCTTCAGCGCTGGCCTTGGCTTCCGCTTCTGCCTGAGCGAGACGAGTTGCATCCTCTTCTGCTTGGGTACGAGCCGCATTCAATGCATCGACATAGTCCTGACGATTACCCGACAAGGAGGCCATATAGGTCTTGGAGATAACACCGGAGGAGGCGTCGTCGGTAAGCAACGCGTCGGCGGCGGGGCCGTCAGAGCCACCCTTATAGGCCTTCACGGCATAGCCACGAAGTTCGCCGGCACGCTTTTCCATCTCGGCTTTGGTGATGGCGGCCATACGACGGGCTTCAGCCACGGCGGCTTCGGCCTGGTGGAGTTTGAAGTTGGCGGCCTCGAAGCGGGCGTTGACTTCCATCATGGATGCGTCGAGTTCGCTGAGACGAGCTGCGATCTTGGTGGCCTCGGCTCGTTTGTCGGAAAGCTGATCGGCGCCTACGGGCTGCACGACAAGGCCTGCAACAACAGCGAGCCCAAGCACCACGGCCAGCGTGCGCAATCGGACAACGGAACGAAACGTTCGGCGGGGGGTCGTCATGAGATGACAAGTCAAACACGGTCCCATTGCGAATCGCAACCCATTCGTCATGAAACTGTCATATTTAGAGGAGCGATCCCAAGCGCCCCTTGGGTTCAGACGAATTCGGCCATATGTCACGGACAGTGAGGTTGAGGGTCCTTCTCGAGCCCGACCCGATTACGCGGCTTCGGCCTTGACCCAGCCCGGGAAGTAGTTGATGAGGCTGGCCAATACAGAGGTAGGAGCGATCGCCAACAAGATCGACCCACAGACGCGGTTCACACTATTGAGTGCCGACAACGCGTTTTGATACGCACCCTCGCGCTTGTCCGCTTCGCAAGACTCGACTGACTCGACTGACTCTGCGCTCGCTACGCCGCGCAAATCCGCTGAGCGTCAGCCAGTAAACGCTGGGACAACTGGTTCTGATTCCGACGGATATTCGTATGCCCCAATGTCGGCGATGCCGCCAGCGACGCGCAACCAGGGCGCTCCACGCTGGTCGTAACGGTTTCCATCGAACGTGCCAACTGGATCCGGCCCCGAATCGATGGCGACTGATCCGCTCAGTAATGCCATCGTCTTGGTGAGTCCGCCGTTCTCAGCTAACGAACCGAGCCCAGGATCATTGTCAAACACATTGCCCGATCCAGAAATCGTGATGCTGGGTGCGAACGTTCCCACGCCGAGGAGCGAATGATCAGCGAGCAACGTGGTCGGATGGGAGTACCGCGTAAAAAAGTCTTCCATCCCTCCGGGTCCGGAATTATTCGAAACAATCGTTCCCGAAAGGTTCAACGCCGATCCTGCGTAGAAGAAGATGCCACCGGTTCCGTTCATCGAAGAGTTCTGCGTAATCGTGCTCTGGAAGATCGAAAGCGACGTCATCTGCTGGGTTCGAATGGCTCCTCCGAACGCGGCCGAGTTGCCGACGATGGTCGAGTTCGCGATTCGAGCGACCGTGTTCGGATTCCTCAGCGCGAGACCACCCCCGCCACCGATTCTCGAGGAATTATTCGAGATAGTCGAGTTACGGATCGCGACGTTGGCGTCATCGAAAGAAAGGCCACCGCCTTCGATCAAACTGGAGTTGCCATCGATTATCGAGTTCGAGATGACGACACCAGCCACGCCGGAGGCGAAGGATGCCCCGCCCCCACTGCCCGATCCCGAGGAGTTCCCCGAGATTGTGCATCCGGAAATTGTCACCATCCCCGCCGAGGCAACCAAGAGGCCCCCAGTTTCATTCCCTGCCTGATTTCCGGAAATGGTCGAATTGGTGATCGTGACGGGGTTTGGGCCCACATCGAGGTTCAGACCCGCGCCATTCCCGACAACAGTCGCTCCGACGATCCGTGAGTTCGTCATCGTGAAGCTCTGCGAAAGCGCAGGATTCTGCGAGACAGTGCTGATGGCGGGCCCCACTGTCGATCCCTCGATGACCACATCGTCGATGACGAGGTTTGTCGACAGCGCGTAGATTCCGCTCGCTCCGCCGTTTACCGTGAGCCCAGAAATCGTCACGTCGAACGGCGGATACCCGGGGATCTGACCCGGAAGATTGAGGGCGAAAACCGCGCCACTACTTGACGAGATCGTCAGGTCTTCAGAACCCGGACCGAGAACGGTGAGTGAGGCCCCAACAAAGAGCGGCCCAGAGGTGAGCGTGATCGTGCCCGTGACAACCGGATCGACCACGACAGTTCCCCTGTTGTGGGCGATCGACGCGTCGATCAACGCTTGCCGCAGACTGCCCGCTCCAGAGTCATTCAGGTTTGACACATGAAACGTGGTCGTCGCGCCCGCGCTGGTTGACGATACGAGTCCAGCAACTGCCGCACCGAGTACGAG
>SYBH01000087.1 GCA_005787345.1 Actinomycetota bacterium | reverse complement strand
GTCAAAGGTTGACCGTTCGGCTGCCTACGCCGCGCGCTGGGTGGCCAAGAATGTTGTTGCGGCCGGCGCCGCCGATCGTTGCGAAGTGCAAGTTGCCTACGCCATCGGTGTTGCGCACCCCGTTTCGATCATGGTCGAGACCTTCGGTACGAACAATGTCGACGAAGAAAAGATTGCAGCTGCAGTTCGGGAAGTCTTCGACCTTCGTCCGGCGGCAATCGCTCGTGACCTTGACCTCCGCAAGCCTCGCTATAAGCAGACTGCGGCCTATGGTCATTTCGGTCGCACTGGCGACGCGTTCACTTGGGAGCGCACCGACCGTGTCGACGCCCTCAAGTCGGAACTCGGTCTCTGATCGTCCGGTTTCTTTCGGAACGGCGCTGAGATGGCGGCCGATCCGGATCAGCCAAGGCTTTCCTTTGATCCGCCCTCATCGGGCGCATCAAACGTGTCTGCCGCTGCCCCACAGAAATCGCCAACGGCCGGAGCGGACATAACTGTCGATCAACATGTCGTGCGCATTCGCCCAGATGAACCTGCGATCGACAAAACCTTCGACTACCTCGTTCCACCTTCGATGTCGGAACAAATTCGCGTCGGATCGATAGTGCGGATTCCGCTTCATGGTCGTCGAGTCGGTGGCTGGGTTGTTGAAGACCGAGTTGTGCCCCCAAGCGGAGTCAGGTTGCAATCGATCACCAAGGTGAGTGGTTGGGGTCCACCGCCTGAATTGTTCGATCTCGCCGACTGGGCGTCATGGCGTTGGGCGGGGCGGCCAGCGGCCCTCTTGCGCACAGCGTCGCCGCCGTCGATTGTTCGTGGCCTACCGCGTGCACCGGTTCGTACGTCGCCCCCGCAGCCGGTGACCACTGATGAGGTCCATGCGCTTGCAAAGGAAGCCCTTTCCATTCCCGTGGCAACGGTCCGTCTTGCTCCTGCAGTTGATCCGTACCCACTACTTCTTGCTGCAGCAGCCTTGGGGCCAATCCTTGTGGCCGCTCCCGTGGCGTCGATGGCACGTCATCTCGGTCTGCGTCTTCGTCGCGCCGGTTTGCCCGTTGCGTTACTTCCCGATGATTGGTCGCTGGCGCGCGCGGGCTGGGCGAACGTGCTTGGTTCACGGGCTGCAGCATTTGCTCCAATCGCGACGCCTTCAGCGATTGTCATTCTCGATGAGCACGACGAGTCGTTTCAGCAGGAACAAACGCCTACATGGAATGCACGCGATGTGCTGATTGAGCGAGCGCGTCGATGCGGAATCCCATGTTTGCTTGTGAGCCCAACCCCTTCACTCGAAGCGCTGAATGCGGGAACGTTGCTGACGCAATCGCGCAGCGCTGAGCGCGCTGGATGGCCGCTTTTTGACATCATTGATCGTCGCGATGAACCGCCCGGTTCAGGTCTCTTTAGCGAGCGCTTCGTCCAAGCACTTCGCGGCGATGGACGAGTGGTGTGCATTCTCAACCGCAAAGGTCGATCACGTCTTTCCTCCTGTGTCGCATGCGGCGAAGTCGCGGCATGCGAGAACTGTTCTGCAGCGGTCATTCAAGGGGATGACGGTTTGCTCGTGTGTCTCCGGTGCAGCACGGTTCGACCAATGCTGTGCGCGAAATGCGGCGGAACGAAGATGAAAAACCTGCGAGCTGGCGTGAATCGGGTGCGGGAAGAACTCGAAGCACTGGCTCGTGAACCAGTTGCCGAAGTAACTGCCGAACGCGGTACCGATGCAGGCGGAACGGGCACCCGCATCGTTGTGGGAACTGAGGCGGCACTTCATCGGATCCACAAAGCCGATGTCGTCGCCTTTCTTGATTTCGACCAGGAATTACTCGCTCCTCGCTATCGGGCCGCCGAAGAAGCAATGGCACTTTTTGTGCGTGCCGCTCGCGTTGTCGGCCCGCGGTCGGGTGGCGGTCGAGTTCTCGTACAAACCCGTCAGCCTCACCACGAGGTTCTTCAAGGAGCATTGTTGGCGGAACCAACTCGCGTTTCTGATGCGGAGCAAGAGCGGCGTCAACTGCTGGGCTATCCGCCAGCGAAAGCGATGGCAGTCGTTTCCGGAGCGTCGGCGCCGGCATGGATCGATTCATTTGTGGCGCCCATCGGCGTAGAGGTGCTCGGACCATCCGACGGACAATGGATTGTTCGTGCGGCAAATCATGAGCTGCTTTGTGACGCGCTCGCGTCAGTCTCGCGACCGGCAGGTCGACTTCGTATTGAAGTTGATCCGCTTCGCTTCTGAGTCTCGAAGCGAAGCAACGAAGCGATCAGTCTTCGGCGGTCCAACCGGCACGGCGGGTTTCGTACATGGCAATCGCTGCTGCAGTGCCAACGTTTAGCGAGCCGATCTTTCCCAACTGCGGGATGTATGCGAGAGCGTCAGCTCCAGCAAGGAGTTCTTTCGACAGCCCTCGGTCCTCATGACCCATGACAATGCAGACATTGCCGGAAAGGTCGGTTTCGTGGAGTGGGACCGCGCCCTCGGCCAGTTCGACTCCGACGACTCTGTAACCCGCGCTATGAGCAGCAGCGAGTGCTTCGGCGGATGTTTCGCACGCTGTTGTAGTGACGAATTTCTGTGAGCCGAGAGCGGTCTTTTGGACCTTTGCATCGTTCGGCGAGGGTGATCCGACTAACCAGAGGTGGTCGACGCTGTAGGCGGCAGCCGTTCGAAGGATGGATCCAAGGTTAAAAGGGTTCTGCACGCCATCGAGCATGAGCGCCATTTTGCGATCGTTGCGGCGTCGCCAATCTCGGTGAAGCCGTTTCAATTCCGTACCGCCGAGATTTCGTGTCATCGGGCTTTCACCTCTAGAAGTCGGTAACCCGCGCGCGAGCACACGCGAGATGTTGTCCAGCCTTGTTCTGTCATCCAGTCGGCAAGAGAATCTGCGCCGAGGTGCCGCTGGACGACGAGCCACGCGGTTCCGGTGGGGCTCAGTCGGTCAAGCCAGAGCGTCAGCATGTGATGCATCGCTGGTTTGCCAATGCGAATTGATGGATTCGACCAAAGTCCATCGAACTTGATGTCAGGAAGTGCGGCAATGTCCTCCGCAGTTCCGTCAACTGCGATGCCATCCGAATCAACGACAACTGCGTGAATGTCGGCGCAGTCATTGAGCGCGCCGTTGCGGGCAGTGAGGGCGACTGCACGTTCGTTGAGGTCGACAGCCCAAACGCCGCTTGTGGGTGACCGCTTTGCCAGACTCACTGCAATGGGGCCGTAGCCGCAGCCGAGGTCGCATACATTGGACATGGCCGCGGTGGGGTGAGGCGCTTCTTGTAGGAGCAGGCGTGTTCCGGCATCGACGCGACTATTGGAGAACACACCGCGATCGGTGGTGAAGCGCAGCTCGAGGTCGGGGAGTGAGAGACCGATTTCGCGTTCTTCGGAATCCACTGCTGGGGTCCGGGAGAAGTACTGAGACGAGGAGCCGGACATGTCACGACGCTACCCTTGGGGCATGGCCCCGCACTCGATCCGCATCATCGGTGACCCCGTGCTTACCCAGCGCGCCTCTGAGGTCACAAATGTCGATGGTGCATTTGCTCGGCTCGTTCAAGACATGTTTGTCACGATGTACGACGCGCCAGGGGTTGGGCTAGCGGCTCCGCAGATCGGAGTGCAGAAACGATTTTTCGTTTTCGACCACGACGATGCACCAGGAGTCATCATCAATCCTGTCATTGTCGAATCTCGCGGCGAGGCGGAATTCACCGAGGGCTGTCTCTCAATCCCAGGCTTGCACTTCGAAATCATTCGCCCGGCAGAAATTCACGTGAAGGGTTACGACCTCGACGGCAAAGAGCTCGATCTTGAACTTGACGACTTCGCCGCACGCGTCTTTCAGCACGAAATCGACCACCTCGAGGGAATCCTCATGGAGACGCTCTTAACTCCTGAGCAACTCGCTGAAAGTCGTACTGCGATCCGGGAACTCCGAGCCCTTGGCGTTGGTCAACTCCCCGAACCAGAGGTTGGCATCGGCCGACTTCGGCTGCCCTAAGACCTTCATGACTGAACCGACCTTGGCGCGTCCTCCGGCGCATCCGAAACGGCTCGCGTATCTCGGAACCCCGGATGTCGCAGTTGAGCCTTTGAAGGCGTTAGTTCGAGCCGGGTTTGAAATTCCTATCGTCATTTCGGGCTCCGACAAGAGGCGCGGTCGTGGCGGAGAGTTGTCGCCTTCTCCGGTGAAAGCTGCCGCTTTGGAACTCGGTCTTTCGGTGTCGGACCAGTTGGAAGATGTTTTGGCTGCCGGGGTCGATCTTGCCGTCGTGGTCGCTTACGGACGAATCATCCCAGCATCGATTCTTGAACTGGTTCCGATGATCAATATCCATTTTTCACTGTTGCCGAAGTGGCGCGGTGCTGCACCGGTTGAGCGCGCGCTTCTCGCTGGAGATACTGAGACTGGCGTTTGTCTGATGGATATCGGAATCGAACTAGATACGGGTGATGTTTACGCGCGGACGACGACGCTGATCACTGCTGACGACACGTTGGTGACGTTGCGGGCCCGTTTACAATCTCTCGGATCTGAACTGCTTGTTCAAACATTGAACGACGGTTTACCAACTCCTGTGCCCCAAGATGGTGACGTCACCTACGCCAAGAAGATCACAGTCGCGGAACTCGAAATCGACTGGACGCTGCCGGCTTCGACAATTGAGCGCTTGGTCCGTCTTGGTGGGGCGTGGACGACGTTTCGAGGATCTCGCTTGAAGATTCACGAAGTCTCCTTTGGTGGAGCGGCGGGAGCGCCCGGAACGATCGACGGTCTCGTTGTCGGTTGCGGCGAAGGCGCTCTCGAGCTCGTCGTGGTTCAGCCTGAAGGCAAAGGACGTCAAGATGCAACCGCATGGCGCAACGGTGCCCGTCCCTCCTCCGATGATCGATTGGGACAATGACCGCACCGCCAAAGAAGAAACAAAGCGGGGGCCGAGGAGACGTCGCTGGCGTTGCGGCACGTCAACTCGCTGCCGACGTACTCATTCGTATTGAGCGCGATGGGGCCTATGCCAACATCGTTTTGTCGCCGATGCTCTCCAAGAGTTCCCTTGAACAACGCGATCGCGGATTCGTTACAGAACTGGTCTACGGAACCACTCGAATGCGTCGGTCTTGTGACTGGCTGATCGATCGGTTCCTTCCTGATCCCGAACGCGTCGACCTCACAGCGCGCACTTGGCTTCGACTCGGTGCGTTCCAGTTGGCATTTCTTGGCACACCCCCGCACGCTGCGGTGAGTGCGACTGTGGAAGCCGCACCGCGGAAAATCAGCGGGTTGTGTAATGCCGTACTTCGAAAGGTTGCAACCTCGCTTCCGGTCAATTGGCCCACTGACGCATTACGACTTTCGCAACCTGATTGGATCGTGAATCGGCTCACCGATGATCTCGGCATAGATCGTGCCATCGCTGCGCTCGAGTCAATGAATACAGCCGCGGTTGTCACAACACGAGACGACGGCTACATCCAAGATGAAGGTTCGCAACTTGTTGCCGCTGCAGTAGATGCGCAGCCGGGCGATCTTGTCCTTGATGTTTGCGCAGCCCCGGGAGGCAAGGCCACGGCGCTTGTCACGGAGGGGGCAATTGTCATTGCTGCCGACATGCGTCCATCCCGCCTCACATTGTTGTCGAGTAATCGTGATCGTCTCGACATCAGCCCGAGTGATCTGCATATCGTTGGCGCCGATGGCACTGCGCCTCCCTTTCGTCCACAATCGTTCGATCGAGTTCTGCTCGATGCCCCCTGTTCCGGTTTAGGTGCGCTGCGTCGTCGGCCTGATGCTCGCTGGCGCATTGCTCAGAAGGACATCGATGAACTCGTTCAGGTTCAGCGACAGTTGTTTACCGAAGCAATTGCGTTGGTCCGGCCGGGAGGCGAGTTGGTCTACAGCGTTTGCACCATTACGGCCGCAGAAACTTCAGAGTTCGATGAGTGGGCCACGCAAAATTTTCCGGATCTCGTCGCGCGTCCTCTTGACGGGGCTCCATGGACATCCCTTGGCCGTGGAGCGCTGCTTCTCCCTCAAGATGCAGGAACTGATGGCATGTACATTCTCCGACTCGGCGTTCCGACACATGAGAAAGAAGTGCACCAATGACAGGCCACGCAGCCATGACGACGCCGGCAATTGGATTGTCCGCCAAGGTCCTTACCGTTTCCGATGGCGTGGTGGCCGGAACTCGCGATGACAAAAGTGGTCGCGCTCTCGTGGAACGCCTGACATCGGAAGGTTTCGATGTTGTCGAACACCGTGTTGTCGCCGATGGCATTCAAACAGTTGGCGAAGCAATCTTTGAAATGTCCGAACGATTTAATGGGTTGATCATTTCTACTGGCGGCACCGGGTTCGGCCCACGCGACCTTTCGCCTGAAGGAACGAAGATGGTGCTCGATCGTGAAGCGCCGGGTCTCGCCGAAGCCATGCGGGGCGTGAATCCCCTTGGTCGCTTGTCGCGTGGAGCGGCTGGCACCCGAGGCCGAGCTCTCATTCTCAATACCCCCGGTTCCACCGCCGGAACAATTGAATGCCTTGAGGCTGTTCTCGATGTCATTCCGCACGCGATTCGCCTTCTTGCAGGTGACTGAATTCCCAGCACACAGCGTTGTTCGTTGTGTTTCGGACTGAACCGCCATCGGTTGCACCCGGTACGATCGTGCTCTATCGCAACCACACCCACCGACGAGACCCGTATGGGTCAGGCAATGACTGCCGCGGCAAAAGTCCGCCGACGTGTCGCGCCTCGGCCATGGGTCGGAGCGGTGGTGGTGCCAGCTGGTCAGCCTGAACATCCAGGTTTCGAAGGCGCCACCGATGGTCGCACAGGCGATCACGCGGAAGTCATGGCACTCACGGCAGCAGGTGATGCGGCCAAGGGGTCCACTCTCTACGTGACTCTCGAGCCTTGTTCTCACCATGGCCTTACGCCGCCTTGTGCTGAAGCGGTGATTGCCGCTGGCGTTGCCCGCGTTGTCATTGGCGTTGCTGATCCGGATCAAAACGTTTCGGGTCGGGGAATCACGCTCCTTCGTTCAGCAGGAATCGATGTCGAGATTGGTTGCTGCTCCGAAGATGTCACTCGGCAACTGGCTCCGTATCTTCATCACCGTGCGACTGGTCGACCTTTTGTTGTGCTGAAACTTGCCGCCACGCTCGATGGTCGTATTGCTGCTCCCGATGGCAGTTCGCAGTGGATCACCGGTGACGAGGCGCGACTCGATGCACACCGGCTTCGCGCCGATAGTGACGCGATCATTGTTGGCGCTGGTACGGTTCGAGCCGATAACCCAACGCTTACGGCTCGCCTGCCGGAGGCGGAACAGGGTTCGGATGACACCGAACCTCTACGTGTGGTTTTGGGGTCAGCCCCCGCCGATGCGGCGATCCAGCCATGCCTCGAAGTCTCGGGCGATCTCTCAGCGATTCTCCAGGATTTGGGTGATCGGGGAGTCCTCCAAGTGATGATTGAGGGCGGCGCCACGGTGGCCAAGGCATTCCACGAGGCGGGGTTGGTCGAGCGGTACGTGGTCTATGTGGCGCCTGCCTTTTTCGGCGGGGACGACGCTGTCGGGTTGTTCTCCGGGCCTGGAGTTCCCACGATTGGTCAGCTCTGGCGAGGTCGAATTGTGGACGTGGCTCGGGTGGGGGACGATCTTCGGCTGGAGATCGAGGCCTGATTATGTTCACCGGAATAGTTGAAGAACTCGGAACCATGGCATCTCGAGATGGTTCGCGTCTTCGCATCAACTGTTCGACTGTGATCGAAGGTGCGTCGATCGGTGATTCCACTGCGGTGAACGGCTGCTGTCTCACGATTGTTGCGTTTGATACTGCGGCCGGATGGTGGGAGGCCGACGTCAGCGACGAGACCTTCAACCGCACCAACCTCGGAGCACTCTCTGAGGGTGACCCAGTCAATCTCGAACGCCCCGTTCGCCTTGCAGATCGCCTCGGTGGTCATCTCGTGCAGGGTCACGTCGATGCTGTCGGTGAAGTTGTTGTTGGCGTACCCGATCTCCAAATACGCATGCCATCAAATCTTCTTCGGTACGTCGTCGAAAAAGGTTCGATCACTGTTGATGGTATTTCGCTTACCGTCGTCAAACCTCTTGACGACGGTTTCACTGTTGCGGTTATCCCCCATACCTCGGCTGTCACCACGCTCGGGCACAAAGGTCCTGGATCTCCGGTCAATCTCGAGGTCGATGTCATGGCCAAGTACACCGAGCGTCTCATCGAGGCGCAGCTTGCTTCTCTCACCCGGTCCGAGGAGGACTGATGTCCACACAGGAACGTTCCGATTGGTCCCAGCACTTCGCGACTATCCCCGATGCAGTCGCCGCTATTGCGCGCGGTGAAATTGTCGTCGTTGTCGACGACGAGGATCGCGAGAACG
>SYBH01000086.1 GCA_005787345.1 Actinomycetota bacterium | reverse complement strand
GAAGACCACCACGTTGATAGGCCGGAGGTGTACGTGCGGTAACGCATTCAGCCGACCGGTACTAATCGGCCGAGGGCTTGGATCGACACAGATGTTCGTGCTCGCTATGGAGTTCTGAAGGGGCCGCGACAGGTCCGACTTCGGTCGGAGTTGGCGCACCCTTTTGACAAAGGTTTCGGTGGCTATGGCGGTGGGGTCACACCCGTTCCCATTCCGAACACGGAAGTTAAGCCCACCAGCGCCGATGGTACTTGGGAGTAGACTCCCTGGGAGAGTAGGACGCCGCCGGATTTCTCAGAAAGAAAAGGGCCCCCAAAGGGGGTCCTTTTCTCGTTTTGTTTCCCAGTGATTTTGTCTAAAGGGACTCCTCTCAATTTCTCAGGATCGTTGGGGCATCGCTAAGTGTGGAGAGTCTCGTTTACAGGGTCGGGGTGTTGGGCCGGTAGGTTGGGTGCATGGCCAGTCCTTCTTCTTCCAGTTCGTCGCGCTCGGGCAAGTCAAATGGCCCCCGGGGTACCGGCCGTCCTGCGGGGAAGTCAGGCTCGGCAAAAGGCAATTCGAAGGGCGGATCCAAGGGCGGATCCGCCTCCGGTTCGGCTGGTCGTAGTTCGGCGCGGCCATCAACTCGATCAAACACCGAAGGTTCTGGCCGTTCATCGTCTGCGGGCAAGCCCTCTCGGGGTGCGAGCAGCGGCTCCCGATCAGGTGGTTCGGATCGGTCGGGCACGGGTCGCCCGAGTCGCCCGTCAGGTAGTTCTGATCGACCTCGTTCCGGAAATGCGCCGAGCCCTCGGGCTCGCAGCGGCGGCGATGATCGCGCCACACGCCGCTCAAATACTGAAGATGGCTGGGCTGATGGTCCGGCACTTGAAACCCCGCGCACTTGGGGTGGAGTTGCTCGTCGGGGTGCAGGCGCAGCGACAGGTCGGCGAGTCGTAGGCGCATCTCGTGCATGGAGAGATGCAGTCGAGGCAGCCACTCCTCAGCGTCGTCCCGACTCAGCGCGTCGGGCGGCTCCGGGATCGATTCCCGATGAAGCCACCGACGCCGAACGACGCGCCGCAAACGATGCTCGTACTTCAGAGGATGATGCGATTATCACCGAAGTCCGCGATGAAGCCACCGCTGCAGTTTCACGCGGAGGTTCACGTCGCCGTGATCCTGCTCCTATTGATTTGGCCGGCGAGGTTCGCGAGCAACTTTCTCGCGCCGTCGGAACCGCTCGCACTGAGCGCGTGGAGAAGCGGTTAGCCGAAGCTGCAGAGCACTTTGAGGCAGAACGATTCGGCGATGCCGCCCGCATCCTGAAAAAGTCTGTCGATGAGGCCCCGACCGTCGCCGCAGTGCACGAACTTTATGGACTCACGCTGTACCGCCAGGAGAAGTGGAAGCCAGCAGCGCGTGAACTCGAAGCATTTCGTTTGCTGAGTAACTCGACTGATCAACATCCGGTGCTCGCCGATTGCTATCGCGCAATGCGTCAGTGGAAGCAGGTTGGGGAACTTTGGGACGAGTTGCGTGCTGCGTCTCCGAGTGCAGAGTTGGTGACAGAAGGCCGCATCGTCATGGCCGGTTCGTTGGCCGACCGAGATGATCTCGCTGGTGCGATTTTGCTTCTCGAGCAGAGTTTCAATTTTCCTAAACGTCCGATGCCTCATCATCTGCGCCGCGCCTACGTGTTGGCCGATCTCTACGAGCGTTCAGGTGATCTTCCAAAGGCCCGCACAATGTTTGGTCGAGTCGAGAACGTCGATCCCGATTTTGCCGATGTCCGCCTTCGGGTTCGCGCGCTTCGCTGATCTGTCTCACCCCAGTTCTACGTTGTGCATCACTTCCCCCAGTGACCTTTGGTCGGCGCTCGTCCGATCACAATTCTGGGAGGCCTCATGGCCGCAACATCACAACGCAGTGCAACATCACAACGCAGTGCAACATCACAACGCAGTGCAACACCATCAACCCGGGGCACCGCATCAACCGCAACGAACTCGTTCGCCGAAGGCACAGAGTTGGTGCCAGCCGGCTCCAACCTTGTGGTTCTCCGAGGCCTCATTCGCCGAGACCCAGAATTCCGGGTGCTGGCTTCTGGCGATGAACTCATGTCGCTTGATCTCACCGTGCGTTCGGACGAGGCGCCGACAGAGTCGGTGCCGGTGGTGTGGCCCAACCCGGCAGCGACTGCGGTCAAGTTCGTCGAGGGCGACGACGTTGTCGTTGTGGGCCGAATTCGCCGGCGGTTCTTTCGTGCTGGCGGTTCCACCGCAACCCGCACCGAGGTTCATGCCGACAAAATTCTCAGCGCCCGATCTGGGGTGCGGATTCGGTCAGTACTCGAGCCACGCGTCGAAGACCTCAATCTCTAAGGCACTGTCTCTAAGGCACTATCACCGCATGTGCGACACGATCATCTGGTCGGTCTGGCTGGCCTAGGCTCGCCCCCGAATAACGGATCGATGTGCATCTGCACATCTAACTGGTCTGGTGGGCACGGGCGCATCAGATGATCGAGGAGAGGCATGACCGACATCAAAGGACTACTCGGCGACGAAGCCGAAGAGTTGCTGACCTTTACGTGTAAGGGCATTACCGCAGATCAGCTGACGCAGCCGGGCGGCGACATCGTCGAACGTGTCTATTTGCAGTCAGATCGTTCGCCGCAGGTCCTGCGCAACCTTCAGTCGATGTTCGGCCACGGACGTCTCGCCGACACTGGGTACGTGTCGATCCTTCCTGTCGATCAGGGTATTGAGCATTCGGGCGCAGCATCGTTTGCCCCGAACCCGATGTATTTCGACCCCGAGAACATCATCAAGCTCGCGATCGAAGGTGGGTGCAATGCCGTTGCGACCACCTTCGGCGTACTCGGCACGATGTCTCGCAAGTACGCGCACCGCATCCCGTTCATTGTGAAAATCAATCACAACGAACTCATGACCTACCCCAACGAGTTCGACCAAATCATGTTCGGGACCGTTGAAGAGGCCTACGAGCTCGGCGCAGCCGGGGTTGGCGCAACGATTTACTTCGGTTCACCCGAATCCCATCATCAGATCATCGAGGTTGCCGAGGCATTCCAGCGAGCTCACGAACTCGGCATGTTCACCGTGTTGTGGTGCTACCTCCGCAATAACGCGTTCAAGGTCGATGGGGTCGACTACCACGACGCCGCCGATCTCACCGCCCAGGCCAACCACCTCGGCGTCACCATCCAAGCCGACATCATTAAGCAGAAGCTCCCGACCAAGAACGGCGGCTACAACGTCCTTGAGGGGTATGGAAAGACCTCGAAGCTCGTCTACGGCGATCTCGTCTCTGACCACCCGATCGATTACACCCGCTGGCAGGTTGCCAACTGCTACATGGGCCGCATTGGTCTGATCAATTCCGGCGGCGAATCGAAGGGTTCCTCCGACCTCGCCGACGCAGTGCGCACTGCGGTCATCAATAAGCGTGGTGGCGGTACCGGTCTCATCTCAGGTCGTAAGGCATTCCAGCGGCCAATGGCCGAGGGAGTCGCGCTCCTCAACGCCATCCAAGATGTCTACCTGGATGAATCAATCACCATTGCGTGAGTTGTTCTGACTCGAACTGAAATGCAACGGGCCGGCCTTCGGGTCGGCCCGTTTGCGTAGTCGAGTGTGATCTCGGCCTTTCAGGTACTCGGTCGGATACGTGACTAATCGATGGATCGGAACACCACGCCAGTGCGAGGCTTGGGCGCAAAGAACGTCGATTTCGGTGGCATTTTTTCGCCGCCCTTCGCGATCTCGACGATCTGATCGATAGTGACTGGGCGTAATAGGACGCCAGCTTGAGCAGCACCTGAATCAACCGCTGAGCGAATGTGCTCAACGCCGTGCTGGTAGACCAACCCATGTTCGGGCAGTGACGCGAGGGCGAGGTCAAGTCGACTGGAATCAAGATCTCGAGTTGCGGAAATGGTTTCGGGGCGAGGGCGAAGCAACCACGCGTCGCCTGGTTCTACGAGAACGAGTCCGCCAAGTTCTTGGATGCGACGAACCGTTGGGGCGTCGTTAAAGCGAAATGCTTCGATTTCGAAGAATGGGTCAAAAGCGGCACGAAGATCGAAACCCTCGGGCAGGCCTGAAAGCAACCGGTGGATCGGCCCGACATCGAGTTCATCCTCGACCAGTTCAACAACGAAGGTCATGACCGAGTCGGCGTGGCCTCCGTTGCCGTCGGATGCTCGGCGTTCGTCGCGATACGCGAGAGAGGTTTCGTAGCGGTGGTGCCCATCGGCGATGACGATCGGGGCTGAACCGATTACAGCGCGGATTGCATCGATGCGCTCGGCATCGGTGATTCGCCACACTGAATGAACCACTCCGTCGGCTTCGAACCGACACAGCGGCGCTTCCGTGCTCTCGAGAAGCGCCGTGAGGCCTCGGGCGGGGGAGAGGCCCCAGACCGCAGAAAGGTTGGAGCGGGTGGATCGAAGAAGGTCGAGTCGATCGCTTTTGGCCTTCGGAGTGGTGAACTCGTGCGGAAGGATGTCGCCTTCGCCGGGACGGGTGAGTTCCATGGCGCCGATGACTCCAGTGGTGTGCCTAATAACGCCGTTCTCGTCGGGGGCATCCATCCGATACACCGTGTAGGAGGGCTGAGGGTCGTCGACGAGCACTCCTTCAGAACGCCACCGCATGAACTGTTGTGCGGCATCACCGTAGGGGTTCTCGCCATCGATCGGTAGGTCAATGTGAACAACATTGGTCGGAGCGCCGGCGACAAGAGTGGCCCGATCGGTTGGGCTGATCACGTCGTAGGGGGGAGCGGTGACGAGGGCGGGATTAAGCGTTGCGGTGTCGTAGCGAATACCGATGAATGGTTCGAAGAGTGGCACTGAGTAGTACTAGCAGACGCGCAATGGTGAGTGACGCGAACCAATTTGGTCGGTCGTCACGATCTGAATCAAGAGGTGGGAGACTATGAAGATGGCATGGGCGCTTGATCTTGATGGAGTCGTGTGGTTGGAGGATGAGCCCATTGCTGGAGCTGCCGAAGCCATCGCAGCCTTGCGCGATGCTGGAGAGCACGTCGGATTCGTCACGAACTTCTCTTTTGGTCGGCGCGACGACATTGCGGCCAAGCTTGAACGTCACGGCATCGATGCATCGAATGGTGTGATCACCTCGGCGATGGCCGCAGCTGCGATGGTTCCTCGCGGTTCTCGTGCCCTTGTCTGCGCTGGACCTGGGGTTGTCGAAGAACTGCAGCGTCGCGATGTGGAAACTATCGATGCGAGCGATCCGACCGCATTGGGCGCGAACGTCGATGTTGTGGTGGTTGGTTATCACCCGACATTCGATTATCAGCGGATGACTGCCGCCTCCACTGCGGTTCGTAATGGCTCTCGTTTACTTGGCACCAACGATGACTCCACCTATCCCACCGCTGCAGGGCCTGTACCCGGAGGCGGGGCATTGCTCGCATCGATTGCCGTTGCCTCTGGCGTCACTCCGGAGATCGCAGGCAAACCTCATCAGCCCATTGCCGACATGGTCCATGAGTTACTTGGTGCAGACGGAATCATGGTTGGGGATCGGCCTGATACCGATGGACAATTCGCGCTCACTCTTGGATGGAGGTTTGCTCTGGTGCTTACGGGCGTTACCTCGCAAGCAGATCTCCCTGTCGAACCCCAACCCGATCTTGTGGCGGACTCTCTCCACGTGTTGGTCTCTGAGGCCCTATCGGCCCGCGAGATCGATAAGTAGCGTCACCGACAATGGGTGCCCGTCGTCGACTCGATAGTGAACTAGTGCGTCGTGGTTTGGCTCCATCGCGCGAGCGCGCTCAGGCCGATATTGCTGCTGGCCGTGTCACGGTCGGGGGGGCGCCAGCAAGAAAGGCCTCACGTATGGTCGACGCTTCCGAAGCGGTTCTGGTGCATGGTCCGCCTCCAAAGTTTGTGAGTCGAGCCGGAGCAAAGATGGAAGGCGCAGTCGAATATTTTGCACTGCACGACATTGTTGCGGGTGCTCGCATCCTTGATGCCGGAGCCTCTACCGGGGGTTTCACCGATTGCTTGCTGCAGTACGGCGCTTCTGAGGTCATTGCGGTTGATGTTGGCCACAACCAACTCCACGAAAAATTGGAGGGCGATCCTCGAGTCCATTCGATTGAACGAACCAATCTTCGGACAGTCGATCCGTCACTCCTTGGTCCACCTGTCGACCTCGTCGTCGGCGATTTGTCCTTTATCTCGTTGTCCCTTGTGCTCGACACCCTCGCCGCAGCGGCGGTTCCGGGGGCGGTCTACGTCCTGCTCGTAAAGCCGCAGTTCGAAGCTGGGCGCACCGAGGTGAGTAAGGGCAAAGGCATCATCGATAACCCACTCATTTGGCGCCGGGTGCTGGCGGAGGTATCGGCTGCGCTTCTGGACCGGAATGCGGCCATCATGGGGGTCATGGTTTCGCCCATTACAGGTTCTGACGGAAACGTAGAGTTCATTCTCATGGGCCGCTTCGCCGGATCCGTCCACCCGATCGGTCATCATTGTTCTCTTGATCACTCATCGCTTGACACGGCATTCGACCTTGTCACCGGATGCCTCGATGTGGTTGCTCTGCCCGACGGGGAAGACTGATCATGGCTGCGTTCGCATTTGTCGTGCATCCACTAAGAGAGGAAGCGGCATCAGTCGCGCTCGACACTATTGATTGGCTCATCACCGACGGGCACCGTGTGGTGCTCCCCGTCGAAGACGCCGCGCTTGTGGGTCGCTCTGATCTCGGCGTCTCCGATGCCGAACTTGTCCGAGGCCTCGATCTTGCTGTCAGTCTCGGGGGCGACGGCACGATGCTTCGAACTGTCGCACTCGTGGCTCGGCACGAGGTTCCGGTACTAGGTGTAAATCTCGGAACGCTCGGGTACCTCACCGACATCGAACCCGATGGGCTGCGCCCTGCGCTCGAGCGGGTCCTTGCTGGCGAGCATCTCATCGAAGAACGAATGCTTCTTGATATTGAAATCGATGCACCCTCAGGTGGTGCAACAGAAACCGCGGTTCTTGCACTCAACGAAGCGGTTCTTGAAAAGACTGCAGCGGGACACACCATCCGACTCGATGTTGCCCTCGATGGCGCATACTTCACGCCCTACGCGGCAGATGGTCTTATCGTTGCAACAGCCACCGGTTCAACGGCCTACGCTTTTTCCGCGCGTGGACCAATCGTCGAGCCGACCCATCGTGCGTTGTTGCTCACTCCTGTATCCCCGCACATGCTGTTTGATCGAACCCTTATTCTTGACGACGATTCCGATGTTTGTCTCACTGTTTCTGGTAACCGCGAAGCGGCGTTAGTCGTCGATGGTCGACATCTTGGCGACCTGCAACCGGGCGACATCGTGCGTTGTCGCGCATCGAACCATGTCGCCCGACTTGTACTTTCCGGACCACGCGATTTCCACGCCATCCTCAAGGCCAAGTTTGGTCTGTCCGATCGATAGTCAAGGGTCGACCCAATGCTGAGCGAACTTCGAGTCTGCAATCTCGGTGTGATCGAAGAACTCTCGCTCGTGTTTGCCCCGGGTATGACCGCGGTGACGGGCGAAACCGGTGCAGGTAAGACACTTGTGGTTACCGCCATCGAATTATTGGTGGGCGGGAAGGCCGAGACCTCCATGGTTCGTCCCGGTGCCGAAGAAGCGGTGGTCGAAGGCCGCTTTGATCTTGGCGATCGGGATTGCATTGTCCGACGGGTGGTGCCAGCCAAAGGTCGATCTCGTGGCTACATCGACGGCAGCCTCGCAACCATCGCTGAACTCTCGGAGGTGGGCAGCCGCCTCGTCGATCTTCACGGCCAACATGACCATCAGTCCTTGCTCACAGGCTCCGTGCAGCGCCAGGCCCTCGATCGATTCGGCGGGGTAGATCTGCAACCGTTACGCCTTGCTCGCCAACGGGTCACCGACCTCGAGGCTCAGCGTTCCTCGTTGGGGGGTGACCCCAGAGACAGAGCACGCGAAATCGATCTTCTTCGGTTTCAGGTCGAGGAACTAGTGGCTGCCGGCCTTGACGATCCCGAGGAAGACGCAAACCTTCGATCTGAGGCGGAATTGCTTGCAGATGCGGGCGGATATCGAGATGCGGCGGTTCTTGCTCTTGATGCGCTCAGTGCCGACGGTGGAGCGACCGATGCCATTGGTCGTGCCGTGGCCGGACTCGGCGACCGAACGCTCTTTGCCGCGGTGGTTACTCGCCTTCGCGATGCGCAGGCCGAAATCGATGACCTCGCCCGTGAACTGCGATCAACCGCCGAAGGTATCGAAAGCGACCCGGAGAAACTTGCTGCGATCGGCGACCGTCGCAAACTCCTTCAGGACTTGCGCCGCAAATATGGCGAAACCTTGGAAGAGGTCATTTCGTGGAGAGACGACGCAAAGCGCCGGTTGGTGGAACTCGAGGGTCACGATGAACTCGCAGCCGCGCTCGATGCGGAAATTCTCGGTGCTCATTCGGCGCTCAGCGATGCAGAAGCGGTTGTTTCCAAGGCTCGTTGTCTCGCCGCACCGGCCTTAGCTAACGCGGTCCAGGCTCATCTTCCCGATCTGGCTCTACCGAAAGCCCGACTCGAGGTCGAGGTTGCTGGCGTTGCTGGGCGTGATGTCACATTCAGGTTTGCTGCCAATCCCGGTATGGAACTCCAACCGCTGGCCAAGGTGGCCTCCGGGGGAGAACTCGCCCGTGCGATGTTGGCCTTGCGACTTGTTCTTACCGAAGGTCCACCGGTGTTGGTCTTCGATGAGGTCGATGCGGGAATAGGTGGAGCTGCCGCGGTCGCTGTGGGGCGTTCACTCTCTGCACTTGGGGTCGACCACCAGGTACTCGTTGTTACCCATCTCGCACAGGTCGCGAGTTGGGCCCATGCCCATGTGGTTGTTGACAAGGTTGCGACCGATTCGACAACCACAACGAAGATCTCAGTGGTCAATGGTGAGAAACGAGTCACTGAGCTCGCTCGAATGCTGTCGGGAACACCGGAATCGTCAACAGCCCAGCAGCATGCTCGTGAATTGCTCGAAAGCACGCAATCTTGAGTCGCTGATCAGTTCTGGTCTGACGTCACGGCGCAATCCGCGCCGAGGCACTCAGAACGGGGCTACGATGCAATCCCGACGTGTTGACTAACGCCGGGAGGCCCCTCCAATGACCAAGCACATCTTCGTCACAGGGGGTGTGGCCTCTTCGTTGGGAAAGGGCATCACAGCATCGTCGCTTGGCCGCTTGTTGAAGAGCCGTGGCCTCCGAGTCACGATGCAGAAGCTCGATCCGTATCTCAACGTTGATCCCGGAACGATGAATCCGTTTGAACACGGTGAAGTCTTTGTGACTGACGATGGCGGCGAAACCGACCTTGATCTTGGGCACTATGAACGTTTCATCGACGAACCGTTAAGTCGCGATTCAAATGCCACAACTGGTTCGATTTACTCGGCCGTGATCGCCGCCGAGCGCCGCGGTGATTACTTGGGCAAGACCGTGCAG
>SYBH01000085.1 GCA_005787345.1 Actinomycetota bacterium | reverse complement strand
TTCCCAGAATTACCGTTGTTCCCAGAATTACCGTTGTTCCCAGAATTACCGTTGTTCCCAGAATTACCGTTGTTCCCAGAATTGCCGTTGTTCCCAGAATTGCCGTTGTTCCCAGAATTGCCGCTCTGACCCGGCGAGGAACCACCCTGACCAGGCGCATTCCCACTCTGACCAGGCGAAGACCCACCCTGACCAGGCGCATTCCCACTCTGACCAGGCGAACCAGAATCCAAAGTTCCGTTCGACGATGAGCCCTCCCCACCATTATCGCCCGGCGTGGTCGAGGGGCTCACCGAAGTCCCATCTCCATCCGGGTTCAAACCCGCATCAGCTGGTTCTCGATTAACGACCGAACGATCCTCCTCAGGGTCCGGGAGATCGATACCTACAACTTCGACAACATCGGCAACAATTTGTTGAATCGGATCGGGGAGTTCTCCCACTGCGGCAACAGTCATGATGGCTCCGGCGCCGCTCATTGAAAGCCAACCGATAAGCCCGATCGATCCCAATGTGGCAGCAATTCGTCGACCGATGCGCGCAGCCGTTGGGGGTGCAGATTGGGCGCCGGCCTTTGCTAATTCCGGCAGGCGCTCCATCAGAGTGGTCGACGGCGAAGAAAATGACTTGTCCGAAGATTGTTGCAATCGATTACGAAGTTCGCGCTTGGAGATCATGATTCTGCTGCCATTTCTAAGTCTCCGCTCGAAAGGAGTTCCCGGAGACGTTTCGAACACCGGTGGAGCGCAACCCGAGTCGCTACTTCCGATTTTTCGGTAACACGCGCTATTTCTTTGGTGCTCAACTCCAATACGAATCGCAAGTGCAATAGCGACCGTTGCTCCTCGGTGAGTTGATTCATTGCTACCTCGAGTTCCGGATCTCCGGAAACAATCAGCGTGTCGGCACCCGCTTGGGTTCGATCATGAGACTCAGTGAATTCGATCTCGGGTCGACGATCGCGACGACGATGGTCATCAACAATTCGCGCATGGGCAATCGAAAAAACCCAGGAGCGAAATTGGCTATGCGATCCAGAAAAGTTGCTCACACTCCGTGCAACCGTTTCAAGGACCGTTCCTGTTACATCATCAGGGTCAGAAACTCCCATTCGTCGTGCATAGCCTGCAATTTGCCCGGAAAACTCGGCAAAAAACCAAGCCCACGCGTCCGAATCACCATTTTTCAATTGCGCAATACTCGGTCGCGAGCTCATCCACGAATCCCGACCACTACGACTGCCACCAATGTCCCGAAAATCATGAACGGCCCGTACGGAATCATAGAACCGCGCGACAAACGCTTCGAGACCAACCCCACCGTCGTGAAGAGTGCTCCGGCGATAGCAGTGATCATCCACGCCAAAAGTACTGCGGAAGGAGAGAACCAGCCGAGAATCGCACCAAGCAGTGGTGCGAGATGAAAGTCTCCCAGCCCGAGTGCTCCCCGCGAGACAAGCACGAGTAGCGCAGCAATCGCCCCCATCGAGAATGCCCCGACGAGAAGGCCCGAGGTTCCCGATGCCTCCATCGGTTTCACGAAGAACGAACAGAGCAGGAAGATCACGAAACCCGCGTAACTGAGTTCTCGAAGGAGCCGGCGCACGTAAACGTCTATGACGACATGCGTTGCCAAAATCGCGCTCACCGCAGCTAACCCGCCGGCAAACGCCCAATTCATCTCGACCAATTGGGAAGCCGACCAAAAAAGCGAGGCTGAAATGATGGCCGCGAGAGGAACCGACAACCACGGGCCCTTCGACTTTGCCCGCGATGAGACCCGTTTGGTGAGGGGCGTCAACGCCGCGGCGAGTACCGCCGAAAATGTCAGTGTGAAGTACATCGTTCAGGAATTTGCCGCCTGCGGGCTTACTCACACTACGACCCAACAAGCCAAGAGCATCGTCACTTTCCAAATTCCTGACGGTCAATCGCACGTTATGGCAGAACTTCCAGCAGCCGAATGATCGCCGGACCGACAACCACGATCATGAGTACAGGGAGGATGCAGAAGACAGTCGGGAAAATCATTTTCATCGGCACCTTTGCAGCCTTCTCCTCGACAGTCTGGCGTCGTTGCCTGCGTGCCGTCGTTGCTTGTTGACGCAAGACACCAGCTAATGGCGTGCCGAGCCGCTGATTCTGCGTAAGTGCGGTCGAAAACATTCGAACGGTGGGCGTCGGGGTCCGATCCGCCATTGCACCGAGCGCTTCGGAGCGCGGTGCACCAAGCTGAATTCGATCGAGCACAGTTCGGAACTCTTCAGCAAGTGGTGTTGCTCGAGCGTGTGCATATCGCATCATCACAACGTCAAGCGTGAGTCCAGCTTCCACACCCATCACCATTTCCCCGAGTGCGTCGACCAATTCGAGGTCGACCTCGGTTCGCCGTTTCTTTTCTTTTGAGCGAATGACCATGAGCGGGCCTTTCCACCCGAGCATGACCATTGGAACTGCGGCTAACACAGTTGTCAGTGACGGCGATGAGACAACAAGCAGTGCTGCGAGTCCTCCGAGCGTGAGGGTTGCGACAATCTGTTGTCGGGCAAGTTTGGAGAGTTCGCGATCGGTTCCGTAAACCAATCCGGCTGCCTCCACGAGAGCGGGCTTCCGCCGAGCAGAAACTCGATTCCACGTCGTCTCGGTGGGGCCACCGGCCACCTGTGGTGTCTTGCGAAAAGCAAGAACCAAAACTGCTGCGCCTGACGCCAACAAAATGGCCGCGAACAAGGTCATGCCACAACCTCGGGATTGCTGAGCGCCCGAAGCCACATCCAGCCGACCAAACCGAGCACTACTCCCCCGCCGGACATCAGGCGTCCCGCCGGTTCATCCAGCAGAGGGGCCGCGTAACCAGGGCTCAAAACCGAGACAACAATCAAGGTGAGCACCGGAAGTGCAAGTAATACGGTGCTGCTCAGTCGACCGTCGGCCGTGAGACTGTCTATGTCACGCCGGAGTCGATCTTCCTCTTCCAGGGATTCAATGACCGACCCGAGGATCTCGACAAGATTTCCGCCGAACTCGATATTGAGTCCCACAGCCGAAGCGACAACCGAAAGGTGTCGATCCCCTTCAGAATCGGCAACTTCGGCGAACGCGGCATCGACTCGCGCACCGAGACGCACTTCAGAAACAACTGTCCCAAAGAGCGAAGCGACCGGCTCATCTGCCGACTCTGAAACTTCTGCAAGTGCAGACACAAGATCCCGGCCAACCCGAAGATTATCGACCAGCAGTTGGAGGGCAGGCGCGAGTCCTGCCGCCAACGCAGCCGAACGCTGCTGAGCCGTGCGCTTTTTCATCATTGAATCGCCAACAACCGGGACCGCACCAATGAGTACCCCCAGAGGACCCAGTGCCGCTATGGCGATAACCGCGAGAACACCGCCAACCCCGAGCAAAAAGATGATCCTTCGATTCGCTAATTGGGTATGCGCTTTCTGCACTTCTGGCGCGCGCAAGCCAAGCTGCTCAAGGGAACGCTGGCGAACCCTACGCTCGTTCGAGAGCTGCCGAAATGCGAATACCCCGATTGCAGCGGCGACTCCGAAGCAGAGAGCAGCGAAAAGCGAGGTCATGCGACCGTCCCCGGGCGAGCGCCATGAAGCTTTGCGCACATGATTCCAGTGGCAACGAGCGGCGTGGCGATCGAAACCCGACCATCGGCACCGAGTGGCGTACCCAGCACAACTCCACCGACTGGACTTCGAGTTGAGAGATCGGCAGTCGAAATTACGTCGCTTTCAAGACCTACAACCTCTGTAATCGAGGAAACAAAACGTGAACCACTTACATCGCGCGCGACTTGCACAATGAGGTCGATTGCGGAACCGATCTGTTCACGAATTGCCCGGAGCGGAAGATCCACCCCACCAAGAAGAACCATCGTCTCAAGTCGGCTCAATGCATCCCGTGGTGAATTTGCATGGAGCGTCGAGAGCGAACCCTCATGACCGGTGTTCATCG
>SYBH01000084.1 GCA_005787345.1 Actinomycetota bacterium | reverse complement strand
CATCGTGATCCAGGCGTTACTTGGGCTTGCTCCGGCCCTGTTGTTTCGTCAGATCATTGACAAAGCAATTCCCGAAGGAAATCGCGGTCTACTGCACGTTCTTGCGGCAGTTGTCATTGCTGCCGCGGTGTTTTCTTCCGCGATGTCGTTTTTCGAGCGCCTCTATTCCTCGCGCATTGGCGAAGGACTGATTTTCGACCTTCGAGTGAAGTTGTTCGACCACGTATCGGCAATGCCCATTGGATTCTTTACGCGAACTCAGACTGGTGCGTTGATGAGTCGACTGAATAACGACGTCATCGGTGCGCAGCGGGCAGTCACCACCACCCTCGGTTCGGTTGTTTCAAACGTCATCGTGTTGATCACGACATTGATCGCAATGTTCTATTTGGAATGGCGCCTAACGATTATTGGCATATTGGTTCTGCCGATCTTCATCATTCCCGCCAAGAGAGTTGGACGGCGGTTGTCGGCGATCACACGTCGTGGTTTCGACTTGAACGCTGTGATGAACACGCAGATGACGGAACGCTTCAATGTCTCGGGCGCACTTTTGGTAAAGCTCTTTGGAAATCGAAAGCGCGAAAGTAAGGAATTTTCCGATCGAGCATCTGAGGTTCGCGACATTGGGATTCAGAGCGCGATGTACAGCCGCACCTTTCTCATTGCACTTGCTCTCGTTGGCGCAATCGGAACGGCACTTGTGTACTGGATCGGCGGGCAGCTGGTTATTTCCGATGCGATCACGCTCGGAACCTTGGTTGCGTTAGCGGCACTGGTGACTCGCATCTACGAACCGCTCACTGCGCTTTCGAGTGCGCGTGTCGACATCATGACTGCACTTGTTTCCTTCGATCGTGTTTTTGAAGTTCTCGATCTTCGCAATTCGCTCGACGACAAAGACGATGCAATCGATCTTCCCCCTTCCAAAGGCGCGATCGAGTTTGATCACGTCACCTTCCGCTATCCATCCGGCTCGGAAGAGTCGCTTGCCTCCCTCGAAATCGGGTTGAGCGGGTCGGTTGACGATGGCCCCGGTGCCGAAGTTCTTCACGATGTCTCCGCTTCAATTCTTCCTGGGCAGTTGATCGCACTCGTTGGCCCATCGGGTGCAGGAAAAACGACGATGAGTTCTCTTGTGCCGCGTTTGTACGACGTCACCGAAGGTTCAGTGCGTATCGATGGTCACGATGTTCGTGATCTCACGCTCGATTCATTACGCGGTGCAGTCGGCGTGGTGTCGCAAGACCCACACCTGTTCCACGACACCATTGCCGAGAACCTTCGCTACGCCCGCCACGATGCCACCGATGCCGAGATCGTTGCTGCCTGCCAGGCTGCACAGATTCACGATGTGATTGCCTCGCTTCCCGACGGTTACAACACCGTTGTTGGTGAGCGGGGCCATCGCCTCTCTGGCGGCGAGAAGCAGCGTTTGGCGATTGCGCGCGTATTGGTGAAGGCGCCGGCGATTATTATTCTTGACGAAGCAACAAGTCATCTCGATTCGGAAAACGAATCACTTGTTCAAAAGGCGCTGGCCACTGCGCTCGCAGGCCGAACAGCGTTAGTAGTTGCGCATCGGCTCTCGACCATCACTGGTGCCGACCAGATCCTCGTTCTTGAGTCAGGTCGCATTGTTGAGCGTGGTCGCCATGAAGAGTTGTTGAACGCCGATGGTTTGTACGCCGACCTCTACCGCACCCTCGTGCGTCAGGACCTTGAAGGCATCGAGGCATAGACGTCTAATTGGTTGCGAGAAGTTCTCGCAATCGGGGGAGTACCTCGGATCCAAGTGCAGCGATTTGCTCGCGGGCTGCGTCGGCAGCGATTCCGGGGGCGTGGATTCTTAGGTTGAGGCATGTGCTGTTGGTCGTGCGTACCGCTTCAGCGAGTTCGGTGGCGAGTGAGTTTGCGTCGTCACCGCAGATCCATCCGTTGTCGCGCCAATGCGAAAGTGCTTCGGTCGGCGAGTAGCTCTGGTACACCTCAATTTGCGCTTCAAACGCCTCTTTGGGCGGTGAACCTATCCAAACGCGGCGAATCAGAATGCGTGGCGCGTTGCCACCAGCTTCGACATAGGCATCGGAAAGTGTGCGCAGTCGATCAGGGTTACTTCCACCGTCAAAAATGATTCCGGCGCCTGCTTGGGCGGCGCGCCGAACGGCAGTACTACTCATTGCAGTGCTGATGACGGGGATTGATCGGTCGGTGAGTTCACGTAATGCACGATCTCCATCAATCACCCCAAGTTGTCGGCCCGCAAGCATGTTGACGAGGCGAGGTAGATCACGCTTGAAAGCATCGACCGCCGTGCTTTGGTCGATTTCCATCGCTTCGAAGTCAAGAGGCAACGACCCTGATCCAACACCGATTCCGACGCGACCAGGGAAACGCGCATCGAGCCATGCAACCTCTTCGGCCAGCATTGCAACCGGCCGAAGCGGAAGCAGAACAGGACAGGCAGCTGCCCATCCCTTCGACATCGCTGAAAGTTGGAAGCCGCTGGTTTGCAACGGATTGGGGAGATAGCCGGCGAATCCGCCATGGTGTTCTGACGTCATCACTCCATCGAAGCCGTGATCAGTCGCTATGGCCGCCTGAGTGCATAACTGCTCAACGATGTCGACCGCGGCGAGTTCGTTATGGGGATAAAGGCGGAGGGAGATTGACCCGTCAGCAAAGACGTTGGAGGCGTGGGTGCGATCGGGCATAGCCGGAGATTACGGCGCATCGAATGCGGACGCTGCGGTTGCTGCCGTCGTACGCTCCCTGTATGGCATCCGAGGAACTTCCCGCCACCGTCGAACGTCTTTTAGCCTTTGAAGAAATTCGTCAGTTGGCTTCGCACTACGCCGTTGCGGTCGACTCTCGCGATCTCGATGCTCTGGTCGAACTGTTTGTTGAAGACGTTCGTGTTGGTCGCGACAACTTCGGACGTGAAGCGTTGCGGGCATCGTTCTCGGACTCATTGGGTGCTATCGGAATTTCGATGCTGAATGTGGGAACGCACGCGATCGACATTGTCGATTCCAACCATGCAACTGGCCAGGTGTATTGCCATGGGCAGATTCAGGACGGCGATCGCTGGATTCACCAGTTCATCCTTTATCGCGACACCTACGAGCGTCGCGACGGCAGGTGGTTCTTCGTTCGGCGAATTCATGAACTTTGGTATGGGGAGAAAGCGCCGACATCCCCGCTCTCAATGGCTCTTGCGGAATGGCCAAAGAATCACGATGGTTTGGGCACCGTGCCTGCGTCATGGCCGTCATGGACGGCATTTTGGGCCGATCACACCTGAGTTCTTTCGTCGCACCAAGGATGTGACTATCTCCTCGGCATGCTTCAGCGCAGGGAACTATCGTTCGCCCATCGGCGCGCCGGCGTCGACTGAGTTCTTGGGGGAGAACACATGACTGACGCACCACCACCACCACCACCACCGGGAAGTACACCACCACCACCACCGGGAACTCCACCACCCCCACCACCGGGAGGTACACCACCACCACCGCCCGCGCCACCCGCCGCGCCACCCGCTCCTCCGGCTGGCGGAGTTTCGCCTCCGCCAACTTCAGTT
>SYBH01000004.1 GCA_005787345.1 Actinomycetota bacterium | reverse complement strand
GTGACGCGCTAGCGCATTGCTCCTGCAACGGTCACAACTCGAGCACCATTCTGAACACCTCGTTGAAATGTTCGCTGCAGGCATACAGTCGACGCTTGCGCTCCTGGCCTTGCGCGTTGACCTCACCCCAGTAGCTGCTGGGCAGTTTTCCGCACTCTTTGCACTTTGCTGACACCTTCAGCATCGCGCCCCATGATCGCCATGCGAAGAACCAGTATTCGTCGTCACTTTTCCTGACGAAAGAAAACTTGAAGTCTTCTTTCGGAATTTGTTGTTCGCCGTTCGACATTGTCGTCTCCTCGTGTTGGTCGGAGACGCTTCGAGCACCAGTGGTTTTGCGCTCGATGCGCCGCATCCCCGTGGTGGGTGGCACCGTGGCCTGACGAGCACGCCACATAACTTACGTGCTCGGTGCACGACAGTTCAAGGCGACTACCTGGATTCAGTAGCCGAGACCGCTTGGCACGAACCGCTTATGGGCTACTGTGGCCAACGGGCGGACACCGGCTCGGTGTCTGGCGTTCGTTACCGTTGCGCAGTCATATGTATGGCCAATAGCTCACAGAACTCGGCGATATTTTTTCGATCATTGCGGCGAATTACGATGTTTGCCAGAGCGCGCCGTGCATTCAGATAGGCAACCGCAAATTCATCCGGGATCTTGTCTTCGCATACAGCAAACCAGTCGCGAGTTGCTTCACTTAGCCGAATGTGATTAGTACCGGTGCGGCGCCACCGCTCGGCTAGTTCCTTCCCAGAGGTCTCTTCGAGTTGTATCAGTCGTTTCAGGTTGGGACGCCGACGATGATGTGGTTGTCTCTCGATGGGAGATCCACGCGTCGCGAGTGTGCGAGTGTCACTTGGGATGTCGAGCAACTCACGCAGACGAGGCAAACCTTCGTACCATACGACTGGCACCATGACCATTGAATGAGCCTTACCCGAGAGCCCAGTTGCCGTTGCCGAAACCTGTGCCAACACTTCGTCGTCGGTGATCATGCAACCGACAATGTTGACTTCCGCCAGGGTGTCGCCGTCAAGTCCGTGCAGACAGTCGCCCCGCGAGTGACGGCGTAGACCGCGAACGGAGGCGACTCGGGCGGTGGGGGGCGATGGTGCTTCGAACACGTCACCCTCCGATCGCTTGCTGTTGGCTTCGCCAATGGTGTTCGATCTCGCGAATGACGATGTCGTATTCGGCTGGCAGCGGCTGGTTCTTGAACCCGCGCGCTTCGACGATTTTCTGCGTACGGGTGTCGATGGCGATCGCCCCCTTCTTCCAGTCGTCGCCGATCGCAACCACCGCCTTGCGGCCGCTGAGGATGTCGTCTTTCCATGGCATGTTCGGATTGTTTAGACAATTCTTCAAACTTTCGCCAGCTACAACGCAATCTTGGCGCGTGGCGACCAGCGACACTCTCTCCCCGGCAATACCTTTTGCGATCAGCTCTGTGGCGAGTGATGCACGACGCCCGTAGTCGGCCCGCAGCACGTTCGCGTAGATCTCGTTGTAAGCACGGATTCCATCGCGCCCGCTTGCGTGCAGACCAAGCTGCGACGCCGTCGCTAGCACGGATATCGACTTGGCGTCGGCCATCGCGTGTCGGATGAACTCCACGCACGCACGTGGTTGCAGAGGGCCAAGCATTTCTCGCCAGACCGGTAGCGGCCAGAGCCCCGACGGTGCTGCGAGCATGGAATCCAACAACTCGTGCCGGAGCGTCTGCGGCACGAGACCGAGCCAGGCCGCCCGAGTGCCGGAGAGTTGATCGCCGGCAATGAGTGACTCCATGAACGTTTTTGCCGCCTTTGTGCCGACATCGTCTTCGACCCAGAATCGAGCAGCGCCAATCTTCGGGTTCGGTGCGGCAAGCGCATCGTGTAGCCGATGGTCAAAAACCCTCGGAACTTCCAGCATCGGACGCTCGCGTCGAAGGTCGCGCAGCAACGGCAACGTCTTTAGCTGGTACGTTTCCAAGGCTTTGATCACCTGCCCACCCCCCACCAACGACAAGAACTGCGTCACAATCACGTCCGCAAGCGCAGGGCCCACATTCAAGATGCGTGACACTTCGCCGATTGGGTCGTGACCGATTCGACTTTCACAGGGGTACCCCGTGGAAGCAAACAGGTGGCCATCGGCATCGAAGCCAAGTAGCAGGTAGTGATCTTCGTCGTGCTCGAGCTCGACTTGTCGGCGCGCAAGATCGAACCGGCACACAACAACTTTCTCGCGGTCCGGTAGATGGACTCGAAATGACGTCGACATCAGAAGCCCTCCGCGATCGTGCGGAATGTGACCGAGACGCGGCGATTGCGTCGTACGCGCACACCACCAACTCGGTCGTATTGGCGGGGCTGGATTCCGTGTTGCCAGTCGTATCGAGCGGGTCCGGACAGGATCGCGCAAGAGAATCTCGGTAGCACCACGTCGACCGATTCGTGCGATCCGCGGGTGAAGCGCATCACCCACGACTCGAGCAGCGAAATCGTCGCAACTACAGGACCGAAGCAGTCAGCGCGGTCACGGTGTGCTGCGATTCCGTCCTTTCGTGAAGCGGATGCCAGATACTGGTTCACGATCACTTGTGAAGGATCCTCCGCGAACGAGCCGACCTCGACAAGCTTTTGCCCCAACTCCTTGAATTCGTCTGGAATGGCGGGCACGTCAGCCTTGCGAACCACCAACGAGTCGGAATAGTCGTAGCGTCGACCGAAGTGCCACGTGACGCGCTTCAGAGATTCGTCTGATTCGAATCTTTCAAGTGTCGCGAGTATGGATTGTTCCTGCTGTTCACTGACGAAGTTCGTCAACAGCTGTAGTCCTTCAACGCCAGGCTGAGGAAACAAGGTCTCCATCACAGCACCTCCTGGGCCAGCAGTTGTTGCAAGCCGGGGTAGTCACATCGCATCACACGTTCACCAACGATGGCATCAACTTCCGACTCCGATAGCAGAATCTCGACATCACCAACTGCCCACGCGACGAGATTATCGACGCGGTGTAGCGCCTCGAGTTGCTGGACCGCGAAATACTTGCATCTTCCAGTTTTCCCCGGTGTTTGATTACTCGGCCACGCAGTGAAGATCTTGCCACCCGGGCGCGCAAGAGAGCGATTCCCGGGGGCGCGCACCATCGCAGCGAAATCGTCCATCGTCAACCCGTAAATGGCGATGTCGAGATCGACGAGCGTCAGAGCCGCATCGCATGCGAGCGCCTGGTCGAGTTGGGCCAAAACGAGCCGATTCTGCAGTTGCAAGTTCGACTGCCGATTGCCCGGATTGTTGACTTTGAAGCATGATAGAGCGTGCCCGGCCACAATCGTGGTGGCGCCCTCTAGATTCGGCGGCGCTGGCTGCAATATCGCGCTTGTCAACATGCCGTTGTGTTCGGGAATTTCGCCCGACGGCGCGCCGACAATGAGCTTCTCCACAACCGAGCCCGATGCCGCAAGGCCGAGCTGCGTTGCGAGTTCGACGGCAAAATCGACGGCGGCCTTCGCGTGATCGATGAACACAACTCTGCAAGCTGCCTTCTCGGAGGCGAGCACGGCAAGCAACAACCCGCTGAGCCCGGCCCCGCAGTTCAAATCCACGACGTTTCGCGAAGAAACGAGCCGCGCGAAAAGTTTAGG
>SYBH01000014.1 GCA_005787345.1 Actinomycetota bacterium | reverse complement strand
CTTCGCTATCCCCCGCATGGCTGGTTGGCTTGCGCACTGGAGCGAAATGCTCGATCAAAACTCACGTATCGCTCGCCCCCGTCAGCTCTACACGGGTTCCGGCGTCCGCGACTACGTGCCGATCGCCCAGCGATAACTCAACAACTTCTGGTCAAACGTCGATCAGGATCTTGCCAACGTTCGCATTGGTTTCCATGTACGCGTGCGCATCAGCAATTGCTGACAGCGAATAGCGCGAATCAATCACAGGCCCCACAACGCCGGCATCAAATAGCGGCAGGATCTCCGCAGCGAATCGATGCGTGATGGCAATCTTTTCGGCGATGGGACGCGCTCGTAGCACAGTGCCGATGAGGCTGGCGCGTTTGGGCAACATCATTCCGATATTCACCTCGGTGCGCCCAGCGCCCATGGTGCCAACCTGCACAATGCGACCGCCCACGCGCAAGGCGGCAATGTTCTTGTTGACGTAATCACCACCGATGACATCAAGCACAACATCGACACCCGCGCCATTGGTGAATGACGCGCATTCAGCAACGAAGTCCTGCGTCGCATAATCGACTGCGAGATCCGCACCGAGATCGCGACATGCAGCAAGCTTTCCGTCCGACGCCGTAACGATTACACGCGCGCCAATCGCCTTGCAGATTTGAATCGCTGCGGTACCCACACCGGAAGCGCCGGCATGGACGAGTGCAGTTCGGCCAGCGGTGAGTCCACCCTGCACAACGAGCGCGTCGAACGCCGTGATCCACACCTCAGGAATTGCGGCAGCATCTTCGACCGAGACCGTGGTCGGAATGCGCATGAGTTGGTGCTCGTGGATCACCAGTTGTTCGGCATACGAACCACCACTAACGATTCCCATGACTTCGTCGCCAACCGACCATGAGCTGACTCGTTCACCGAGAGCAGCCACCCGGCCGGAGAACTCCATGCCGGGGATCTCCGGTGCCGGCGGGGCGAATCCAGCCAAGGGCGGACTGGGATACAACCCGCGGCGTTGCAAGAGGTCAGCACGATTGAGAGCCGTCGCCACGATGTCGATGAGCACTTCCTCGGGACCAGGAACGGGATCGATCACGTCGATCAACTGCAAGACATCAAGTTCGCCATAGCCATTTAGAACGACAGCTTTCATCGCCGCAGCCTACGCTCGTGCCATGACGACGGACACAACACACTTCCGCACCTGCCCGCTGTGCGAAGCAACCTGCGGTCTTGAGTTAACCGTGCGTGAAGGCACCGTCGTTCGTATTCGTGGCGATCGTGACAACGAATTCTCCAAAGGTTTCATCTGCCCAAAGGGATCGGTGCTGCACAAGTTGCACGCTGATCCCGATCGCCTACGCGCACCGATTGTCCGACGTGGCAATTACCCGGAAACCGCAACCTGGGAACAGGTTCCGTGGGACGACGCGTTCGCCATCATCGCTGACGGAATTCAGGGCGTGATCGACCGCCACGGCCGTCATGCAGTTAGTGCCTATTTCGGAAACCCGAGCGTGCACTCGCTCGGAACCGTCATTTTCAACCGAGTCCTCATCCAAGCAATGGCGAGTCCGCAGATCTATTCGGCCTCAACCGTCGATCAGATGCCGAAGCATGTTTCCAGCGGTCTTCTGTTCGGCAATCCGATCCTCATTGCGGTTCCCGATATTGATCGCACCGATCACCTACTGATTCTTGGGGCTAACCCCTACGAGTCGAATGGTTCACTCGCAACCGCTCCCGACTGGCCCGGTCGTATTCAGGCCATTCGCGAACGAGGTGGCAAGGTCGTCGTCGTTGACCCTCGGCACACCAAAACCGCGGCGTATGCCGACGAGTGGCATTCGATTCGCCCCGGCGGCGACGCGCTGCTGCTGTGCGCGATGTTGCATGTGTTATTCGCCGAAGACCTGATTGATGCCGGCCCTGGCCCAGCAATGACCAGCGGACTGCGCGACGTCGCTGATGCGGTTTCGCCATTTGCCCCATCAGTTGTCGCAGGTCGAATCGGCATCGACGCCGACACCATCGCGCGCATGGCCCGCGAACTTGCCGCTGCGCCCACTGCAGTTGTCTACGGGCGTATCGGCACACAAACCGTTGGCTTCGGAACACTTGCGACGTGGGCTGTCGACGCTCTCAACCTGGTCACCGGAAATCTCGATTCACCCGGTGGGGCAATGTTCCCGCTCACTCCGCATGAAAGTGGCCGCGGCAAAGGTCGTGGTCGCGGTTTCCGCATCGGTCGACGCCACAGTCGTGTGCGTGGGTATCCCGAAGTGCGTAGCGAGTACCCGGTGGCTGGCCTTGCCGAAGAAATCACGACTCCGGGCGATGGTCAGATCCGAGCAATGGTCACCGTTGGCGGTAACCCTGTGCTTTCGACACCGCACTCCGCTGCACTCGACGCCGCACTGCGCGAGCTCGAATTCATGGTGAGTGTTGATCCGTATCTCAACGAAACCACTCGCCATGCGAACGTAATCCTTCCACCACCGACAGCACTTGAGCGCAGCGAATACCAAATGGCATTCATCGGATTAGCCGTGCGCAACTTCGCCCAATGGGCACCGCCGATGTTCGACAGCGAATGTTTACAAGAACACGAGATCATCGGACGCCTCGCACTTATCTTCACTGGTCCAGATGCGGGCACCGATCCCACCGTCCTCGACACAATGCTGCTCGATGGCGCTCTTCAGGCCGCAATCGACGGAACCAACTCCCCCATTGCCAATCGGTCTATCGACGAATTGCGAGCAATCGTCCAGTCAGATCCGTCGCGCACCGGCGTCGACCAAATTCTCGACGTGATGATCCGAACTGGTTCGAGTGGCGATTGGTTTGGCGCTGTTCCCGATGGTCTTTCTCTTGATGTCTTCGAGGCCAACCCTCACGGCATCGACTTAGGTGCACTTGAACCACGCCTGCCCGAAGCGCTGCGTACTGAATCGGGCACAATCGAACTCGCGCCGCGGATCATCATCGACGAACTCGCCCGTTTAGCTAACACTCTCAACGAGCCCGTCGACACCAATGGCCTTGTGCTCATTAGCCGTCGACACTTGCAATCGAACAACTCATGGATGCATAACGTCGAAGCGCTCGTGAAGGGCAAAGTGCGTTGCACACTTCTTATACACCCCACCGACGCAACGCGACTTTCACTCTCCAATGGTTCCGATGCGGTGATTGCCTCACGAGTCGGTTCGGTGACTGCACCGGTTGAGGTCACCGAGGAGGTTCCGGTCGGCGTCGTAAGCCTTCCTCATGGTTGGGGTCATGACATGGCCGGCACACGGTCACAGGTGGCGTCCAAACGACCAGGTGTGAACTCGAACCTTCTGACCGACCCAGAACTCCTTGATCCGTTGTCGGGTAACGCCGTGCTGAATGGCATTCCCGTCACCGTTGTTCCCGCCTGACGTAGTTAGGTCAGCGGAGTTGCTGCCGGCGGCGGATGCACTGCGTTCGCTTCGGCCTCTGCCTCTGCTCGAAGTGCCCGCGTCAGAAACAGGAAGACGACGCCCCACAAAAGACTTCCACCACCGATGATCGCGATCGTTGCCGAGACTCCGACGAGTCCGCTGATTGCGCCAGCGAAGAGCAGCGAGAGACTCATAGCTAGCGTCACCAATGATGCATCGACTGCGAAGATTCGGCCTCTGAGCTCATCGGGCGTGAGCACTTGTAATCCATAGGTCGTAAGCGCCCACTGCGCACCGCCCCCCATGTGAGCGATCGTGACGCCAAGGACAGCGAGAAACAGAAAAGGAGCAAACGCAACGCCGAGATACATCACTCCATAACCAATCGCCGCGAACCCACTGGCAAGCAGCACACCGTGAATCCCTCGCCGAACTAAGCGAATAATCAAGAGTGGTCCAAGCACCACGCCGATCCCTCGACCAGCGAGTAGAAGCCCGATGGCGCCATCGCTACCGCCGAACTTCACTGTTGCCAGCACCGCCAACATGCCGACGACACCGGCGCCGAAACCAAACCCGATATGCGAACCGATGAGCGCCATGATCGCGGGATGGCGTCGAGCGTGGGCAAGTACCTTACGCGTATCGCGCAATGGACGCATGCGCTCGGCACGAACTTTTGCTGGTCCATCTGCCTGCAGCGATTCACGGATTGTCACGATGATCAACGCAGCAACGACAAAACTTCCAGCATTGGCGAGAAACGCAGCATCACGACCAAAGGCAACAGTGAACAGAGCGCCGAGCCCTGCCCCAATCGCAAGCATTGCTCCCCAGGTTGCACCCATCATCGAAGTTGCGGTGGCGAGATCTTCTTCATCGACAATGTTCGGTATACCCGCTTGAGCTGCGGGACCAAAGAACGAACCCAGTGCCGTCACACCGCCCTGCGCAACGAACACAATCCATGGCATTCCGTGTCCGGCCAACAAGAACAGAAGTGCAGCGGCCGCTTGTGCCGATGACGCGAGGATCAAAACCTTGCGACGATCGAAACGGTCGGCCACTGGCCCCGCAATCGGACCCATCATGAACGTGGGCAAGGTTTGCGCAACCCAGAACGCAGACGCGAGAAAATCCGAACCAGTTGCGTCGAGCAATAGGCCGATCGCCGCCACAGCAGCGAACCAGTCACCGCCGTAGCTGATCACCTGAGCGGTGAACAGTTTTCGAAATACGGGATTACGTCGAAGCAGCGACCACATCAGTGGTCAGGCCGGATTCCAACCGTCGACCATGCCCGTGAGTCCGGTGGGCTCGTGCGGACCAAATGACAACTGCTCAAGTACGCCGACACCGACACGATCACCCATACGCACCTTACATAGCGTCTGAATGTGAATGCATGAAGGATCCTGCGGGTCGAAGTCGCTAAGAGGAATCGATTCACTTCCAACCTCAAGTGGTCCGTGCAGTGAACCATGGGACCAATGCGGATGCATGTAGCCAATGCCACGCATTCGGAAGGTGTACATCGGCTCGAATTCGATGCGATCAACAGTGCCGTCAGAATGACTGACTTCAATGGCGGCCGATTCCATTTCGCGCCGACCCTTTTGCCATTGCAGTTCGTAGCGAATGTTGCTCACTTCTTCGGGCTCGACAATATCGGCACCCCACGTAGGAGCATCGGGCGACTCAAGAATCGGAACAACAAGCGCTGATTCCATCCACCTGGTTCCGTCGGCCCGTTCGAACATCGCGAGATGCGTGCACATATCGTCGAAGTGCAACGGAGCCCAGAGCCAGAAGATCTGCATTTCGCCGGGGGCAAAGTTTGTTGGCGTTTGCACACCCACACCACGTACACCCCATGAACGATCACGAACGCCGAAGGTTGATTCGGCTTTCACGTCGATGATCTGACCCTTGACGTTGATCGTGCCTTCCCACGTACCCCACTGCGTGAGGCGCGTGTAGTCCATGATTTTGACGTTATTACGCACGATCGTTTGCTTGGGCTCTTCGATTGCTGCGGTACGAGCACGGAACAACAAGTCACAAGAGATGTCTTCGTCGTTTGGCGCAACAGTGAAACGGATTTCTTTCAATGGCTCAGGTACGGAAATCGAGATTGGACCAATCGTTGTTTCTCGTCCGAGCGGCATTGCGCCGGAAGCGAAAATCGAATGCTCGATTCCATCGACGACAACGCTGAATGCGGCATCGATCACACCACGGTTCGGGTAGTGCCCCATGGCGCCACCGATAAAGAACGCCCCGTTGCGATCGCAACCGTTGAAGAAGTAACGGTCGTAATGGTTGGGATCGGCACTGACGGTTTGGACGATTGGATCGCCCGTTTGGTGGATCGGGAAATCGTCGAACGGCGTGATCATGGTGCTTCCCCCTGAGGCTGGTTCCTATGCGCCAACGGCCGCCCACGGGCGGCCGTAGTGCTTGAGAGTGGACCCGACTGGACTCGAACCAGCGACCCCTTCCGTGTCGAGGAAGTGCTCTAGCCAACTGAGCTACGGGTCCTTACAAGGCCCCGAACCCTAGCAGCACCCTGACCCCAATCTTCCAAGCGGGCCGCCTACGGTATCTATCCGATGTCCCCTCAGAGACCTATGAAGCGATCTCGTGCCGCCATCGTCGCACTCGCCGGCGTGGCTACTTTGACCGCTGGGGCCGTGTTCATTACATCACGTTCAGATTCATCATTTGGCAGCGCTGATTCGGCGGGCTCTTTAGAACTCAACACCGCTACCACCGAGGCCGAAACCACGACACTGGTGCCGACGACACTCGCAACCACCACCACACTGGCGCCGACAACCACTACGACGAAAGCATGGCCCAAAGCTCCCGTGCCCGCAATTCCCGCCGCCGGTGCGGTTCCCGTCATTTCCAGAATCGCAACTGCGGACCCCGTCGTCTTTCTTACCATCGACGATGGCTACATTCGTGACCCGCGGGTACCCGAACTTCTCGCTCAGTTCAAGATTCCGGCCACATTGTTTGTCAATCAGGGCCCGTACCTTGCTGATCCCGATTACTTCGCTCGGGTCACTGCTTCAGGCGGTTCTATTAATTCGCATACGAAGTCACACAGATTGATGACGAAACTTTCCTCAGCAGCACAACGCGCTGAAATCTGCGGGATGCGCGACATCATCGGCCGGCACGTTTTCGTTCCCGGACACTTTTTTCGCGCCCCCTACGGCGTGAGTAACACAGCGACACAAACTGCGGCAAGCAGTTGTGGCATTAACGCTGTGCTGTTGTGGCACGCAACATTGAGCGATGGACGCGTGCAATACCAGCACAGCAATCAGTTGCAGCCTGGTGACATCATCCTCACCCATTTCCGAGACGATCTCTACGACAACATTCGGGCGTTGATTTGGCAGAGCGCTATTCAGGGCCTGACTATTGCTCCGATCGAGGACTATTTGCCCCTTCCCGGAGACGGCTAGGGTGAAGCGCCCATGGCGGCGTGGCCGAGTGGCTTAGGCAGGGGCCTGCAAAGCCCCGTACGGCGGTTCGATTCCGCCCGCCGCCTCCATAGACAACAAGAAGGCCCGGCCGATTGGCCGGGCCTTCT
>SYBH01000083.1 GCA_005787345.1 Actinomycetota bacterium | reverse complement strand
TAAGGCTGCTGTCATTGGCGACACCGTTGGTGACCCGTTCAAGGACACCGCTGGGCCGGCACTCAACCCGCTTATCAAGGTGATGAACCTTGTGTCGCTGTTGGTGCTTCCCGCCATGATCGAACTGCAGCACAACAACATCCGCTTCGTCGTTGCCGGCGCAGCACTTGTGGTTGTGGTTGGCGCACTCGTTGTGTCAAAGCGCTTTGGCAGTGGCATCGAGGCTCCGGCCGAAACGGTCAACGCCTGATCCAATAAGACGCGGACGTTCCAATCGACAACGGAACAGATAGGGGGCCTGGCATCGGCTAGGCCCCCTTTTTCGTTCCGTTGTCTGGCAATCAACTATCCACACATTTCGAAGCGAAATAAAAGGTTTCGTTCAGAAAGTCGGTGGAGACGCGTAACACTCGGTCAGCCTTGAAGAAACATTTCATCCATATGGTCTTGTCAGCGCTGATTCCCATTCAGCTATTCACTGAAGGAGACCGTAGTGAAATTCACTGGAAAGAAGCTGGTCGTAGGGCTAGCAACGATGGCGGGGATGGTGGCACTCACCGCTGCTCCTGCCTTAGGTCAGGAGGAGGTCACCGGAGCACTCGCCGAAGAGTCGCTCTCAGCGGAGGCGGTCCAAGTTGTACTCGACAACATCTGGGTGCTTATTGCGGCCGTTCTCGTCATCTTCATGCAGGCAGGCTTCGCTCTTGTGGAGGCCGGCCTCACACGAGCAAAGAGTGTCGCCAACATCATGATGAAGAATCTGATGGACTTCGCTGTCGGCGTCCTTGTCTTCGCAGCAGTTGGCTTCGCTTTTGCCTTCGGCGAGGGCAACGGATTCATTGGCACCGAAGGATGGTTTCTCAACTCCGAAACCTTTAGCGCCGGGTGGTTAAACCTCAGTCTTCCCACCTTCTTCATCTTCCAGGTGGCATTTGCTGCAACTGCAGCAACAATCGTCTCTGGAGCCATGGCGGAACGGACCAAGTTCAAGTCCTACTTCGTCTACAGCGCACTTATTACCGCCATCGTTTACCCGATCATCGTCCACTGGGTATGGGGCGGCGGATGGCTTGCAACGCTCGCAACTCCGTTCCATGACTTTGCTGGTTCTGGTGTCGTTCACACCACTGGCGGCATCGCTGCACTTGTCGGCACCGCAATCCTCGGGCCACGAATTGGCAAGTACGCAGCGGACGGCACACCTCGTGCCATTCCTGGCCACTCGATTCCGTTTGCAATCATCGGTTGTTTCATCCTCCTGGTCGGATGGTTCGGCTTCAACGGTGGATCGGAACTCGCTGCAGACTCGGCTGTGCCGGCGATCGCCCTTACGACACTGCTCGCGGCTTCTGCTGGGGCACTTGTTGCAGCGCTGGTTACCTGGCTCAAGGACGGGAAACCCGATGTCGCGATGGCTGGCAACGGTCTGCTCGCTGGCCTCGTAGGCATCACAGCAGGCTGTGCTGCGCTCAATAACTGGAGCGCCGTCATCGTCGGAGCAATCGCTGGGTTGCTCGTTGTGGTCTCGGTGTACTTCTTCGATCGGATCAGGATCGACGACCCCGTCGGTGCAGTCTCAGTTCACGGAATCTGTGGAATCTGGGGCGTTATCGCTGTGGGCCTGTTCGCTGCTGAAGAGTCCGACTACTGGAAGCAAGGACTGTTCTTCGGAGGCGGTACCGACCAACTCCTTTCGCAGCTTCTTGGAATTGCGGCGATCGTTGCATTCACTGCAGTCACAATGACGATCGTCTTCATGGCGATCAAATACACCATCGGACTTCGAGTGAGCCCGAACGAAGAGGTTGAAGGCCTTGATGTCCATGAGCACGGCTATGCCGGCTACGGAGTCGATGTCGTCACGGGATTCAGCGATGAAGTTCTCATCGGATCGACGGGTAGCCCGTCAGGAAAGCAGGTCTGATCATGGCAACACTAGTAACAGCAATCGTCCGTCCTCATGCCCTTGATGGAGTCAAGAACTCCCTAAAGGCGGCCGGGATCACCGGTATCACTGCTTCCGAGGTCAAGGGCTTTGGTCGCCAGGGTGGTCAAACTGAAACCTACCGAGGTGCTGAATACAAGATTGATTTCCTGCCAAAGATCAAGTTGGAAATCATTGTGACGGACGATCTGGTGGACACAGTGATTTCCACCATTTCGGCGGCAGCATCTTCAGGAAAGATCGGCGATGGAAAGATTTGGACGATTCCCGTTGGGACCCTTGTCCGAATTCGAACCGGGGAGTTAGGCGACGAAGCCGTTTAATCCCTCGTCCTTTCGTTGGACAGTGAGCGGGCCCGACTCCGGTCGGGCCCGCTCACTGTTTTGCGTCACACGAATTTTTGTCAGTTTGGGAAGATCAGAGTGAAAACTGCGCCGCCGTTGTCGGCGTTTTCGACACGAACCGAACCGCCATGATTTCTTGCGATTTGATCGACGATTGCGAGTCCTAGGCCTGAGCCTGGCTTCGATCGCGCCTCTGCAGATCGGTAGAAACGATCGAAAACGTGTGGCTGATCAACGGGCAACACGCCTGGTCCGTGATCGCGAACCTGAACAGTCATAGGACGGACAGTCACTTCAACTACTGAGGGCGCATCGCTGAACTTCGCTGCATTATCGACAAGATTTCCAATCGCACGTGTGAGTTCACGAGGTCGACCGAGCATGATCGCTGGCTCGGCAACGACAATGACGTCGCGTCCGGTTCGTCGACGAGTACGTTCCGCTACTCGCTCCACAAGCTGATCAAGCGACACTTGCTCTTCTGGTTCGTCATCCCAAGTGTCGGTAGCGAGCTGCACGAGTTCATCGACAAGTGAGCCCAACTCTCGCGTTTCCGATTGCAAATCAAGAAGAATGGCTTCGCGAGTTTCCACCGGAAGATCCGGATAGCGCTGGAGCGTCTCAACATTTGTTCGAAGGCTTGTCAGAGGCGTGCGCAATTCATGTCCCGCATCTTGCACAAGTTGTTGCTGCTGATCGCGAGATTGACCCAGTGCGGCAAGCATTGTGGCGAATGAACGAGCTAAGCGGCCGGGCTCATCCCGACCAGCAGCAGGAACATCAACATCCAATCGCCCGGTAATTGCCACCTCTTCTGCAGCATTGGTGAGTTGCTCCAATGGTTTGGTCGAACGTCGTGCAATTAACCATCCCGCAATTGCACTTACGACACTCGCCACAACAACCACGACGAAAAGGCGAATTCGCAAGGCCGAAAGAACTCGGTTCGTTTCGCCGTAGTCGCGTGCAATCTGAACTGCGCCGCCCTGAGCGATCCCAACAGTCTTGACCCTCCACGTTGTTCCATCGCTCGACGCCGTGCGGGTTTGGGTCCCGCGACCCGTCGCAGCAATGACTCGATCTCGAGCATTGACCGGAAGTTCATCTACCCCAATCGCCGCAACCGATCCGCCAGAACGATCAAGACATTGAAATGCGACTCCCTCTACTGATCCCTCGTCGATGCCACGCCGAACGCCGGGAAGTTGTCGGCGATTCGTGTCACCGAAGCACGTCACTGCGGCCTGACGCCCTTCAGGATCTTGAAAGCGCTTGCCGTACGTATCTAGGTACTGATCGACCCCAACACGAACTCGTTGATCAGTTACGACGTAGGCAGTCGTTGCCACAATGATTGCGGTGACGGCAGTAAGCAGCGCCATCGCAATTGCAATCTTCCCTCGCAGTGTCATGACGCACGCAGGCTGTAGCCGACGCCGCGGACGGTCTGAATAATTCTTGATTCGTTACCCTCTTCGGTCTTGCGTCGCAGATAGCCGATATAGACCGCAAGAGCTTTCGAGTCCGGGCCAAACTCATAGCCCCAGATCTCGTCATAAATCGAAGAATGCGAAAGAACGACCCCTGTATTGCGAGCAAGGAGTTCGAGAAGATCAAACTCGGTCTTCGTTAATTCCATCTCACGGCCACCTCGCCACGCGCGACGTGCCGCCTCATCGATGACGAGATCCTCAACCGTGATCTGCGCTGGAGTATCTGCTTCATCAAAGTTGCTGCGTCGGAGTAACGAGCGAACACGAGCAAGCAACTCATCGAGCGAAAACGGCTTCGGGAGATAATCGTCGGCTCCAGCATCGAGACCCGAAACCCGATCGGAAACCTCGGTACGAGCGGTCAGGACCAGAATCGGCAACCGTGACCCAGCCGATCGAAGTCGCCGGCACACGGTCAAACCGTCCATGTTCGGCATTCCAAGATCGAGCAGAAGAAGATCCACATCGGGACGACTAGCGGCCTCGAGGGCAGCGATTCCCTCGGTAACTGCAGTCACCACGTAGCCCTCAAGTTCAAGCGCCCGGGTGACAGATTCCCGAACCGCCCGATCGTCTTCTGCCACTACAAGGTGCGCGCCCATGGCATCGTTCTAGTCGCCAAGTGTGAGACGCGGGTAAGGGAGCGTCATCGGCTCCCTCACCACGTTCTTACCTGCCGCAGACAGGCTCCAGAAATCACTCAATCCTTCGTTTTCGGTGCCGATTTCACTCCCATGAATCTTTGACGGGTGAACCTGCGCCTATGGTCAGCCCAATGAATTCACCTCACTCCCCCCGACGGGCGCGGCGCTGGATTACCGCTGGCTTCTTCGCTGCCACCCTTGCGCTTGTTCCTGTACTCGTTGCCTGCGGTTCTTCTTCGAACTCCGACGACACGTCTGCATCAACGAGCACCACTCTGCCCGACGCTCGAACCAGATCTCTCGACAAGGTCACCGTCACTGGTGACGTTGGAAGCAAGCCGACAGTCACGTTTGACCCTGCATTTGTTGGCGAAAAAGAAGACAGCCTTGTAATTGCCCCAGGAACCGGTGCCGAGATCAAAGCCGGACAGCGCGTCACGGCCAACTACATCGCGATCAGTGGCAATGACGGAAGCGAACTCGACGCAACCTACGGAAAGACTCCGCAGAACATCATCCTTGACCAAAACTCGCTACTTCCGCCCGTCTACAACGCAATGGTCGGCCAGAAAGTCGGCGCGCGCATCCTCGTTTCTGCCGACGTCACCGCCGAACAAGGAACATGGATTCTCTTCGTCTTCGATATCACCGACGCACAAGACGTTCCAACTTCAGCATCGGGTACCCCCGTCACTCCGCCAGCTGGCCTTCCCGTTGTCACCGTCGTCGATGGTGTTCCGACCATCACGCCCCCTACCGGCACTGCGCCAACCACACTCATTTCGCAGGTGCTCATCAAGGGGAATGGCCCTGTCATCACCGCGGGACAAACCGTCCTCATGCACTACACCGGCATGATCTGGGCCAGCGGCAAGGTATTCGACAGTTCTTGGGGCAGTGCACCGGTGGAGTTTCCCGTCGGTGTCGGTCAGGTCATTCCCGGTTTTGATGAAGGACTCGTCGGACAGACAATCGGTTCACGCGTGCTGCTCGTCATCCCACCCGAGAAGGGCTACGGAACCGACGGCAATGCCCAGGCCGGAATTGCCGGCACCGACACGCTGATCTTTGTTGTTGATCTGTTGTTAGTCAGTTAATCGCCCCCAGTTACAGACCGGGATACCCGCGCATCATCGAGGCCATTAACGGCGACTCCGGTCCTTCGGTCGGTTTCGTTGGCACCTTCGTGATTTCATCGGCATGCTCGGCAACGAGTTCGGGTGTGAGTTCTCGATCGGTGAACCCGTCATTTACCGCGAAAGCAACGCGACCTACGTAACCAGCCCCAACAGCAAAGCACTGTCCACTCACATCGCAACTCTCGTGTGCCAACCACATAACCAGCGGTGCGACCTTGTCAGGATGCAACCACTCTGCGAGTTGATCACTCCATGGGATCGGCCCAAAGCCCGTTCCAATGCGCGTCTTCGCGTACGGCGCGATCACGTTGACGCCAATGCCCGCGGCCTCGCCTTCTTTTGCCATCGCAATCGTCAGACCAATCACACCTGCCTTCGCCATTGAATACACCGTGCTGTTTT
>SYBH01000082.1 GCA_005787345.1 Actinomycetota bacterium | reverse complement strand
GGCGAGGTTGGTTCAGGCATCCGGAAGCTCAACAGTGGCGATGTGTTGCGAAGGTCCTATGAGGATCGGTTCCGCATCGGGGCTTGGCGCGACGATGACTTCAGCCGAACCACCGGGCATGACTACGCGCACTTCACGTCCAACCAGACCCCATTGATGGGCCAAGGTTGCTGCGGCCACTGCGCCTGTGCCGCAGGCTTCGGTCACGCCAGCGCCGCGTTCCCACACAAGCAGGTCGAGTGAGTCGGGCTCAGTCCCTATCGCTATGAATTCGACGTTGATCCCGGCATCGAACTGTGACTCGATCCATGCGCCCGTACCAACGAGGTCGACCGATGCAAGATCGGCAACGAGCACGACGAGGTGCGGGTTGCCTAGATCGGCAGTCGCATGTCGGTCGCTCCCGAGTCGTTCCGAAACAGAAGAAGGAACTGCTGGGCCTTCGCTAACGAGCCCCATCGTGACGCTGACAGTGGCGAGGCGATGGGCCGCATCGTCATGCACAACAAGTTCTCGAAAGCCACCATCGGTGAAGACTGCGTAGGTGGCCTCGTGGTCGTCACGGGCCATCGCGAGTGCTTGACCAAGACAGCGAATGCCGTTGCCACTCATTTCAGCGCGGCTGCCGTCGGCATTCCACAGGTGCATCACGACATCGATTGGCTTGCCATTGGGACCAGTTGCATTAGCTGCGGGGCGAGAACCAACGATGAGACCGTCGGCGCCAATCCCCCGGCGACGGTCACACAGAGCGCGCGCCAGGGTGGCATCGCCATGAAGAGGTCCGTTGATTTCCTCGAGGGCGATGATGAAATCGTTGCCCAGACCGTGGTGCTTGGTGAGTCTCATCGTGGGTTCAGTCAATCAGCCCGCGGGCGAGTTCGGCGAGTGCATTTGCCGAAACTTCACCATCGGCTGGAATCCAATTGATTCGGGGGTCTCGGCCGAACCATCTCTGCTGGCGCCGGGCGAATCGACGAGTACGTGTCACCGCCGTTTCAAGAGCATCAGCGAGTGGTGTTTCGTTCTCGATGTGGTCAAGTAGTTCGGCGTATCCAAGTGCTTGACGAGCAGTACGACCAAGACCTGCCGGGCGGACCACGAGAGTCTGCACCTCGGCCAAGAACCCCTCGGCCATCTGCTGGTCGTAGCGCTGCGCAATGCGCTGGTCGAGCAGGTTGCGTTCCATCGCCAGCCCCACGACTGGGAACGGCGCAGCCGGGTACTCCTCAAGACCAGGACCAAACGAGGAGAAAGGCCGACCGCTTCCGAGCGTGACTTCGAGTGCCCGCACGACGCGTCGGCGATTGGTGGGTTCCATACGCGATGCCGCCAGTGGGTCGAGGCCTACAAGCCGAGCAAACAGCACCGCCGTATCGGGTTCGGTTTCGAGTTCGGCGCGCACATCGGGGAATCGGGCCGGGATTTCAAGATCGTCGGTGATCGCCTGGAGGTACAGCCCGGTGCCCCCAACCAGCACGGCACGCTTGCCGCGTTCTTCAATGTCGGCCAGGACCGCCAAACAGTCACGTTGAAACCGAGCGACGGTGTAATCGTCATCGGGATCGCACACATCAAGAAGGTGATGAACGATTTCGGATTGTTCGGCCACCGAAGGCTTGGCCGTTCCAATGTCCATCCCGCGGTAGACCTGCATCGAATCAACGGTGACGAGTTCAATGTCGCTGCGACTGCGCGCAAACTCCATCGCCAACGACGACTTCCCCGATGCAGTGGGCCCTATAAGCGCGAGGTGTCGACCGCTAGGACGAAACCGTGGCGATGAACTCACCCGGCAGTAACTGCGAAACGAGTGCGATGTTGCGATACCGAAAGGACGTCAACCAATTCGCCACGCAGGAAGTGCGTCGACGCTTCGGTAATCAACGCAGTTGCCAAGGTGCCGGAACGCAACGGGCGGTCGCTTGTGAAGTGCACCAACTTATTTTGCGCAGTTCGGCCGGTAAAGACTTCAGGGTCTCGTTTCGATGGCCCTTCGACGATCATCTGTTCTGTACGACCAATGCGGGCCATGTGCTTGGCGAGTGCAGAACGCTCGACGACGACGCGCAATCGCTCAAATCGATCGCCAACTTTGATGGGGTCGCAGAACTGATCGACCATGTCGGCCGCTTCTGTGCCTTCACGGGGAGAGAAGATGAAGGTGTACGCGGAGTCATATTCGGCAGCAGCAGCAACTTCGAGTGTGCGTTCGAAATCCTCTTCGGTTTCGCCCGGGTACCCCACGATGATGTCGGTCGTGACCGCAAGATCGGGAATTCCGGCACGGGCCGCTACGAGTTTTTCAAGGTAACGCTCGGCGGTGTACCCGCGATGCATTAGGGCGAGCACCCGATCGCTGCCGGACTGCAATGGGAAATGAAGGTGAGAGCACACCGACGGGTTCGATGCCATCGCTGCGATCGTGTCTTCACGAAGGTCTTTGGGATGCGGGCTCGTGAATCGCACACGATCAATACCGTCGATGTTGCTTACCGCAGTAAGGAGATCGGCAAAGAGTGGTCGGGCACGGCGATCGCCCAGCCACTGGGAACCAACAACAGCGGCATCGTCTGCAGACGGGTCAAGTGCACGGCGCGCGCTGGTGAGATCTCGACCATAAGAGTTCACGTTTTGTCCGAGCAGGGTGATTTCCCGAACACCGTCATTGGCCAGGCGCTCAACCTCGGTGAGCAACTCGCCGAACGGGCGGCTGATTTCACGACCGCGAACTGCAGGAACGATGCAGTAGGCACAGGTGTTGTCACAACCAACTTGGATCGTGACCCAGGCGGACCAATCGACTTCACGACGCACGGCGAGTGCCGAGGGGAACGTCGCGGCATCATCAAGCGCTTCATCCCAGATTTCGGTGATGGGTCCGGACTGCCGTGATTCGTGCAACAACTCGACTGCTCGGTGCACATTGTGTGTGCCAACAACAACATCGACATGTCCGGCACGAGCGGTGATGGCGTCGCGATCTTTTTGCGCCAAACACCCGCTCACGATGATTTCCATGTCGGGGCGTTCTTCTTTGATGTTCTTGAATCGCCCAAGGTGTCCGTAGAACTTGTTGTCGGCGTTCTCACGAATGCAACAGGTGTTGAACACCACCACATCGGCGGTTTCATCGGACTCCGCCAGCACCAGACCATCGGCCTCTAAGAGCCCGGCGATGCGTTCGGAATCGTGCTCGTTCATCTGACACCCATAGGTGCGGATGGCATAGCTGCGAGGAACGGATTCCTGCGAGGAGGACGAAGTCACAAGGCGAATCTACCAGTGCCATGACCGATCTCTCTCGAACCGCCCCCGTACACTTCCCTGATGTCAAAAAGGGCTGCACGGATCATTGTCGGACTCCTAGCGACAGCTGCTTTTTGCGTTTCGCTTTCCGTTGGACACCTGTTCTTCCAGAATCTCTCACTGAACAATGACGAGGCCGTGTACGTCCTCGAGGCTCAGATGTTCGGCCAGGGCGATGTCACGCTTTCCGATTCCGCACATGGAGATGCATTCCGCCCTTGGATGTCGGGCCGAGTTGGCAGCGACCGTCTCGTGCTCGTACAGCAGCCGACACTTCCGGCACTAATGGCATTGAGCGAGGCGCTGTTTGGGACAATGCGAATTGCGTTGGCTGCAATTGCTGCCGCTGCTGTTGTCGCTGTGTACGCATTGACCAACGCTCTTTTGCGTGATCTCCGAATAGCTGTCGTTGCGGCTGCATGTTTCGTCCTGAGTCCACTCGTGATGGTGCAAAGCGCAATGTTCGTCTCGTACGTCCTTGCGGTCTCACTTGCTGCGGCCTCGCTCGCTGTTCTCACACGCGGGCTCGATCGACAAACGGAGGGTCAGCCCTTCCGGCCATGGCTCATTGGCGCTGGGCTTTTCGAAGGAGTACTTCTCTGCACCCGGCCCCTTGAGGGAATCATCTTTGGCGGCGTGATCTTTGCATGGACGCTGTTGCGTTCAGCAAACGTTCGAATTGCGATTCGATCGATGATCTGGGTGTATGTCGCGAGTACCCCACTGCTCATCGTTGCGTTGGTCTACAACGCATTCACGACCGGTGACCCATTCACCTTCGCGCTGTGGACGATCGGAGGTGATGACTCGTTCGGGTTCGGGCCGCGTGCGATTGCCGAACATTCGCAGTTCATTAACGTTGGAGTATCCGAGGCTTGGCTTGCGTTACGGGTGAATCTCCGGGCTTTCCCTCACTGGATCGTCGGAGGCGTTGTTTCAGTTCCGGTCGCACTTTGGGGGGCCTCACGCCTGTGGACGCTTTCTCGCTCGGTTTTCTGGCTGGTCGTCGTCCAGTTGTGCCTCACACCGTTCGCCTACTTCTTCTATTACGGCAATTACCTCATTATCGGCGGCCGCAATTTCTACGGCCCGCACTATTACCTTTCGCTCCTTCTGCCCACGATGGTGCTCCTCGGAGTTGCCCTCGTCGATCTGGCCAGCCGCCGTCGTCTCCTACTTCCCGGCGTCGTTGCCGCCATGGCGATCGGAATGGCCATCGAGCTGCCCGACAAGGTCAATGTGAACCTTGCCGCCCGCGATGCAATCGCCGCGGAGGTCGAACTTGTGGAGTCAACCGTTCAGGAACCAGCGGTCGTGCTCATCCCTGTAGGCAAGGACGGGCCCTACATCCTCCATCCTTGGGGAGCGTTCGCGAATCCCCCCAGTCTTGATGCTGACGTCCTCTACGCCGTTGACCTCGGTCCCCGCTCACTTGAACTTGTCGAGCGATTCCCGAATCGACGTTTCTACCGATTCGAGATTTCAGGCGATGGCGAATCGGCAGATCCATCAGCGCCATATTCGGGCCCGTTCATAGAACCACTCACTGTCGTTTCGGGCTCGGGGCTGAACATCGAAGCCTCGGCCAAAAAGATTGACCGCGTCCTCATTGACAATGAGCTCTTCCGCTGCGGTGATTCAGCCTCAACAGTCAAGATCGACCTCACTATGGCCACGACGACTCTCGCTGGATGCACTGAGCTGCCAATCGCTCTCAATCGATCGGCAGCCGAGGTGCGAATCTTTGCCAGCACTGATGACACCTCGGTCGCTGCCTACCTGCCGATTGGGCGGCTCCCCCAAAGCGGGGCGCCGAGCGGAGGAACGCAGCGACTCGCCACGTTCGCTCCTCCGGCTTACAGCGAAGTGGAGGGCGACTCGATCGTCCATGCGATTGCCCCACTTGCAGCTGCGTGGTTTGACCTGAAGGTCACCGCGAACTGATCGACACAATCGTTGGTCGAAACGCGAAGAGTCCCGAGGGCCAAGGGCGCCTCGGGACTCTTCGGGGTGGCAGGAACTGCGGGAACTCAGTCGTCGAGCGAAATCGGAACGTCGTGCTCGGCATTCATGACATCCTCGACATCTTCGGGGACCTCGACGTTTTCGCCAATGCCCACGCTGGTGAGAATGCGCTCGGTGATTTCCACCATGACCTCGGGGTTCTCGAGCAGATAGGTCTTGGCGTTTTCACGGCCCTGACCGAGCTGTTCACCCTCGTAGGTGTACCAAGCGCCCGACTTCTTGACGAAGCCCAGATCGACACCGATATCGATGGTCGAACCTTCACGGCTCACGCCCTTGCC
>SYBH01000081.1 GCA_005787345.1 Actinomycetota bacterium | reverse complement strand
CCGACACCACCGAGCACTTGAGTTGCAACTTCACACGCGGTTATCCCGGCTTCAGTTGCAACCAGTGCGGCGCGAGCAGCGGCGGAATAGGCATCGCCGGTCTCATGTTCAACCCGCCAGGCCGCAGAGCGCACGGCACTCCGAGCGGCAACGAGATCAACCCAAGCATCGGCAAGGAGGTGTTGCACAGCTTGGAATGTTCCTATGGTGACACCGAATTGCTTGCGTTCATGTGCGTACGCCACAGCATCGTTGAGAGCGGCGATCCCGTTCCCAACGAGGTCTGCGCTCAGAAGTAATTGCGCAATCGCCAGATAATGATGTTCCTGGATGATCGAGATGGATGTGACATCTGATGTTGATGTGCGGATCGCAACTCTTGAACGGTCCGCTGTCGCGAGTATCTCGCCGGCTTCAGTGGTGTGCGCATGTCCGGCGCGTACGAACGCGATCTTTTCGGCACCGAGACCGTCGGCGGCGAACGTTGAGTTAAGGCTTCCTACGATTCGTGCATCGCTTGGGCCGACGATCTCACGAGCGAGGCAAGCTCCGACAAATGGCGTTGCACTTAGCAGTGTGCCGAATTGTTCGGCACAAAGAACAAGGTCAAGAACTGTCCCGCCTTCGGCACGAATATTGAGCAGGCCGCTGGAAGCAAGAGCGTTCCAAGCTTTGTCTGCGTTGGCTGCTGGTGGAAGTTGTGTGCTGCTTGAAGCGCCAGTATCTGAGGCAACAGAACGAGCAAGATCTACAAGGGCTGCTTCAACGTCACCGATTCTTGCTCGCATAGACGTATCTGAACCCGAGCGGGGTCAGAGGCGACCTTCGGTTCGAAGATCTTCGGGAACCCACGAAGGATTGCGGCGATCCTTGAATGCGTTGAATCCTTCGAGTGCTTCGGCCCCGTAAAGAGATTCAGTCATCGACATACGGTCGTAATTCTCGTATTGGCGATTGATTTCTCGCTTGACGATAGTGCGCGCACTTGGAGCGCCCCGAGAAATCTGCTTAGCGATTTCGATTGCTTCGGTACGTTCATTGCCGGGAGCCGTTACACGGGTCACGAGACCCCAGGATTCAGCTGTCGCTGCATCGATGGCACGCCCGGTCATGAGCATGTCTCGAGCTCGAGGAATTCCGATTTGTCCGGGAAGAATTGCTGCGTAACTCGTATCGGCAATCCCGCGAAGAATTTCGGGGGCGCGGAACGTCGCATCGGTTGAAGCAACGGCAACGTCAGACAGCATCGCGATGACGAGACCGCCGCCCTGACAGATACCGTTCACTGCCGATACGACGGGCTTTGATGCATTCCTGATTGCATCGAATGGCACGTTGTCCATGTGGAGAAGCCGCGCGAGGTCGGCCCAACTGTCTTCTTGGTCTCCGCCAAGGTCGCCGCCGGGAATGAAGACATCGCCAGTACCGGTGATGACCAGGGCAGCCAAGTCCTCAGACTGCGCAACGCGATCGACGGCATAACGAACCCCGAAATACATTGCCGGCGTCATCGCATTACGGCGATGAGGGCGATCGACGGTGAGCACGGCGATCGACCCCTGACGCTCAAATTTCAGGAATTGGGTGCCACACCAGTCGCCTTCGGGAGGCTGATTTGGGAAGGTCATGCTGTCACCGTACTTCCCGTCACTGATTCTCTGCCGAGTACCTCTATCGTCGGGATGACCACCCCAAAGCGTGAGGAATGAGGAAGATGTCCGGGCAGCCTGCGTTGTTTGAAGAGCAACCAACTGGTCCTGGCCTCGGGCTCACACTCATTCGCAGCGCGGTCGGTAGTGCCGCTGCTGATACAGCTTTTGCCGCGCTGCGAACAAAAGTCACTTGGCAGCAGGACCACTTGAAAATGTTCGGCAAACTCATTCCCGTTCCCCGTCTTGAAGCGTGGGTTGCCGACGAGGGTCTTGACTACACCTATTCAGGGATTCATCACGATCCCGATCCGTGGATCGATGAACTCGTCGAATTGCGAGACCTCTCAAGTAGCCACACCGGGACGAGGTTTAATTCGGTGTTGTGCAACCTGTATCGAGACGGAAGTGATGGCGTGGACTGGCATGCCGACGATGAACCAGAGTTTGGGCCGATGCCAGTGATTGCCTCATTGAGTCTTGGTGCCACTCGCCGTTTCGACTTACGACGGGTTGACGACCATTCGATCAAGGTGGAACTTGAACTGCATCACGGCGATCTCGTCATTATGAGCGGAATGACACAAACGCTGTGGCGCCATCGGGTGCCAAAAACGAAAAAGCCTGTGGGTGAGCGAATCAACCTGACGTTTCGAACCGTGACGCCGAAGGCCTAGGCAAGAGATCGGCACCCTTTCTTCAAACAGGAACACTTGCCCAAGTTCTGACACAATGACTCCTCTTGACGCAGAAGGAACTCGTCAGCACCCAGGGGGAGTAGGACATGGCAGAGCAGAACGAAGGCATTGAGGTTTCTGTTGAGGAACTTCGCGCGAAGTATGCGGAAGAACAGCTGAAGCGACTGCGCACCGATGGTCTGAAGCAGTTTGCCGGACTGAAGGAACAGTTCGAAGAACTCGACCAAGACCCCTACGCCGATCCCAACTTCACTCGCGATGCGATCGTTGAAGAAACCGAAGTCGTCATTGTTGGCGGGGGTTTCGCCGGCATGCTCACCGGAATCGACTTGCAGAACCAAGGAATCACCAATTTCCGTATCGTGGAAAAAGGCGGCGACTTCGGTGGCACCTGGT
>SYBH01000080.1 GCA_005787345.1 Actinomycetota bacterium | reverse complement strand
CGGCCGAGCGATCCGTGAAGATGTTTCCGATGATGATGACGGCGGCAGGCACGATCACTGCCGCTCGCGTGTTTGTGATCGGCGCGGGAGTGGCCGGTTTGCAGGCGATCGCGACTGCTCGGCGATTGGGTGCGGTCGTCAAAGCGACGGACGTGCGATCGGTCGCGAAGGATGATGTGATGAGCCTCGGTGCGAAGTTCATCGACATGGGCTTGGGGGACGCGGCCGGCGGCGGCGGTTACGCGAAAGGGATGGATGCAGACTTCTATCAACGTCAGCAAGCGGCCTTGTCGCCGGTCATCGCTGAAAGCGACATCGTCATCACGACGGCGGCGGTGCCGGGGCGGAAGGCTCCGCGATTGGTCTCGGCCGAGATGGTTCGTTCGATGGCACCCGGTTCGTTGGTGATCGACCTGGCGGCAGAACAGGGGGGCAACTGCGAATTGACTCGGCCCTGGGAAACGGTCGATGAGAACGGCGTGTCGATCATTGGCTGCGTCAACCTGGCGGCCTCGGTGCCGTTTCACGCCAGCCAGATGTTCTCACGCAACACGACGACGTTCTTGCTCTCGCTGGTCAACGAGGGCCACTGGGCGATCAATCGCGAGGACGAGATCGTGCAAGGAACACTGGTCACGATCGACGGCCAAGTCGTGCATTCGAAAGTGCATGAACTGCTGGCGTCGGATGCGGGCGAACGGTGACCGGTTTCGTAGCCGACGCTGCTAGCCCGCATTTCTCACCCCGCAAATCAAACAGGACGGCTCGGTCGTGGGTAAGTGTTGTGTTCATCAGCACTTCACCACGAGCACGGAGGCCGTCCTGTGAAAACAGAGTGTCAGACACAGTTGTTCGAGTTGCAACCCCTCGGTCGGCGGGACGTCGTGGCCGAATTCACGGGTGGACGATCACCTCGGACGCGGGCGGAGTGTTGCTCCGCGAGGTCGAGGCGCGGACGGGGTTGCTGGAGCGGTTCGCGAACTGCTTTGACGATTATCGGAATCCGGACAAGGTCGCTCATCCGCTCCAGGACTTGCTCAAGCAGCGGGTCTTCGGCTTGTGTTTGGGGTATGAAGACCTCAACGACCACGAGACGTTGCGGCGCGATCCGTTGCTGGCGGTGTTGGTGGGCAAGGAGGATCCGACGGGACAGGATCGAGTCAGCCAGAAAGATCGCGGCTGTCCGTTGGCGGGGAAGAGCACGCTCAATCGGTTGGAGCTGTCGCCGGTCGGAGCCGACGCGAAGAGTCGGTACAAGAAGATCGTGGCGCGGACACGCGACATTGAGGACTTCTTCATCGACGCCTTCATCGCTTTGCATCCGATTCCGCCGGAGGTCATCGAATTGGACCTCGACGCCACCGACGATCCGGTGCATGGGCATCAGTTGGGGCGTTTCTTTCACGGGTACTACGACGAGTACTGCTTCCTGCCGTTGTACATCTTCTGCGGGATGTTTCCGCTGTGCGCGAAGCTGCGTCCGGCGAACATCGACGCGGCGGCGGGTGCGCTCAAACAGATTCAGCGAATCGTGGAACGTGTGCGTCGCGCGTGGCCCGGCCAGAAGATTCTGATTCGCGGCGACGGCGGCTTCTGCCGCGACAACCTCATGACTTGGTGCGAGGCCAACGACGTCTTGTATTTGTTCGGATTGTCGAAGAATTCGCGGCTGTTGAAGGTCATCGGTAAACAACTTCAAGAAGCGCAAGTGGCCTTCGAGCAGACCGGCCAAGCCGCGCGCGTGTTCCACGACTTCGAATGGCGGACCAAGAACAGTTGGCACAGTTCACGGCGCGTGATCGCCAAGGCCGAGCACTTGGCGAAAGGTCCGAACCCGCGCTTCGTCGTCACCAACCTCCCCGCCAGCGAGTTCGATGCCCGCACGACCTACGAAGAGAAATACTGTGCTCGCGGTGAAATGGAGAACCGCATCAAGGAACAACAACTCTGCCTGTTCGCCGACCGCACGAGCTGCGCGACGATGCGTGCGAATCAACTGCGACTGTGGTTCTCGACGCTGGCGTACCTTGTGCTGGCCGTGCTTCGCGAACACGGCCTGCAAGGGACTGAGTTGGCCACGGCTCGCTGCGACACGGTGCGCCTCAAACTATTGACGATTGGTGCCGTGGTGACGGTGACGTTCCGCAAAATCTGGTTGCGTCTCTCGTCGGCCTGCCCGTACCAAACGTTGTTCGATCGCGTGCTGGAGAACCTTCGCGCGTGGCGCACACCCCACGGCTTGTCGTGGGATGTGTCCACCGGATAACTCACGTCGCCCCTCGACTCTCGGCACGCCCTCAGAACGCGACTCGAACCGGTTCGCCGTGTGCGCCGAATCGTCCGGCCTCCACGTTGAATGGGCCAATCACGAGCCAAATCGACCGCACTCGCCGTCCCAAATCCCGTCGATGCCCCGCGCGAAACGATCTCGCCCGCAACCGCGAACCCAAGCTCGCCAAATTCGACCGCTGGCCGAAATTCCCACTCGCAAAAATGGCGTCGTGAGAAATGCGGGCTAGGCTCAACACCAAGGCCGCTACCGATCAGACCAATACGACCCGTGGGAAGGCCTGCAGGCACACCGCCAGATATAGGGGTTCCGGGCTTCAGACCCACACCAATCGCCCGTCCGGGTGGCCTTGCACCACTGCAACCGATTGGTCCACTCCCGATTGGGCCTCGTCCGTGTCCTGCGGGCGCAAATACTTCAGCGGCGTGTGCGCCACCGACAATAAATCTGATGCCGACCAACCGGCCTGCCACTACGCCCGTCGGGCATATTGGCTCGCCCCTTGGGGCTGTCGCCGGAAATATTCCAACAACTATCGGAAATCTACCCGTTTCCGGACATGCGATAAGCGCGATGCAAGCTAGAGGAATTCCTCCTTCAGTCGTTCTGAACACAATTGAAATAGGTCGTCGTTTTCCAGGAAACACTACCAGTGAAATTGGATTCTTCGATCCAGTGAATAACGTCTCCGTAATCGTAAGCGGGACAACTGGGGCCGTTGTGACGGTTAGACTAGGGCCACCCGGCGTCTCAGGAAGGCCTTGAAAAAAGTAAGGATTCAAAATGTCGGATGAATGGAAGACGGATTACGACAAGCGGCAATGCGCCTCAATGCGCGATGCTCTGCGGTTGTATGAAACGGGCACTATCAACTTGGATTCACTGATCACTGGACTTCATGCGTTGTTTAACGCTCTTGAGATGACCGATGATTTGTGGAGAAACGAATTTCTTCGCGGTTGGGGTACGATCGAGGACGTCTATGCTTCAGCAATGTATCGAGTCGAACAGAGTAGATCGGAGAACTTGGAAAGCATCCTTAAGGAGCCAGACAATCAAGCACGGATCTCAGCAGCGAT
>SYBH01000079.1 GCA_005787345.1 Actinomycetota bacterium | reverse complement strand
GAAGGACCTCGAAGGCGCGGTTCAGCACATGCGCCGATCCTTTGAACGCATGTACTCGCCAGTACCAGAAGCGATTGTGCGCGACATCGCCGGGGTTTCGTGCCGAACGTTCGTGCCCGATGGTCCCGCAACTGCGATCTACCTCCATTTCCATGGCGGCGGAATGGTGATCGGTGCTCCAGAAATGAGCGACTCTTCCAACCTCGATCTCTGTCGACGATTCGGAATGGCCGTGATTTCGGTTGGGTATCGCAAAGCTCCCGAGCATCCGTTCCCTGCAGGACCTGATGATGGCATCGCCGTTACGAAGTGGGTCATCGAAAACGGAGTAAGTGAGTACGGCTCCGATCGCATCATTGTCGGTGGCGAATCCGCTGGCGGCTACATGGCGGCTGCAGTTGCACTGCGCATGCGCGATGAACTCAACGCAGTCGGCAACCTTCTTGGCGCGAATCTCGTGTTTGGCGTGCATGATTGGGGTCGTTCGCCAAGTCAGCGCGGCCTTCGAGTGTTCGATGGTCCTGACATGCTCACGCCTGAAGGTATGGCGATGTTCGGCGATTGCTATCTACCGGGTATGAGCATCGAAGAGCGACGCGCACCCCACATCTCGCCACTTTTTGCTGACCTCCACAATTTGTGTCCTGCGTTCATGAGCGTTGGCACTGCCGATCACCTGCTCGACGACACGCTCATGCTGGCACCGCGTTGGGTCGCTGCTGGAAACGATGTTGAACTGTTTGTTGCGCCTGAGATGCCGCACGGATTCCAAGCATTTCCCTGCGGCATTACATCGGCGTGGGCGGCGGCACAGTTCGACTGGTTCGCTCGCCGACTTGGGTCCTAACGCGACGATGCCCGCCCCGAAGGGCGGGCATCGAAAGCGATCAGAAACGTTCAGATCAGTTGGACATACAACCGTTGGTGTAGATCACTGCCGGAAGCTTGCCTTGCTGACAAACAACTCCACGGTCCTGCGTGACCCATTTGCCGTCACGTGAGGCCAACACATCGGTGACTGCAAGAGTCGGTCCGCCGCTCGCAGCGGGTGGGGTGAGTTCTGCCCAGGCGTAGGCCCAGCCTGAGTCACAACCAAAGCCGGTGACCTTGACGGTGGTCCCTGCGGTCATCGTTGCATCAATGCCAGCGGTAATAGCTGCCGAGGTGCAGGCGGCTGCTGCGCCGGTCGGACCAACTGGGGCCGGTGTCGGAGTCGGAAGCACGCAAATCTTCTTCTTGGCTTGCGCATCGGCGGAAAGTGCTGCCTTCGTCTTCGGGCCATAGGTGCCGTCAACGGTCAGGCCCGCGCCCTTTTGGAATGCCTTGATGCTGGCAATGGTCTGCGGTCCCATGATTCCGTCGTTGTTGCCAACATCGCAACCAACCGCGTCGAGCCATTCCTGCATCTGAATGATGTCGGCTTTGGTGAGGGTGCTCACTGGCTTCACACCAGATGTCGTGGGTGATGAAGCGGCAGTCGTTGTGGTTGTGCCTTTGTCGTTTGAATTGCTGTCGCTGCTGCACGCAGCAACGCCGGCCACGATGGCCAACGAAAGGACAGCAACGCCGAGAATTCGGCGCGCAGAATGAGAACGCATAGTTCCTCCGGGGTAGGGGTAGAAGGCGAAATCGCCTTGCAGAACGGTAGTGAGTGGGGTGCTCAAGGCCGTGGACCCCAGCGATGTGCCACGCTCTCAGAAGACAGAGAAGGAGTGGGGCGTGTCCGGACCATTAGAAGGTGTGAAAGTCGTCGAACTTGGTATGTGGGTGGCCGGCCCGGCATGTGCCGGAATCCTTGCTGACTGGGGTGCAGACGTCATCAAACTGGAACCACCCGGTGGGGGCGATCCGGCTCGGACCTATCAAGCCCTGTTCGGCACGATGATGCCTGACAATCCCGTGTTCGAAATGGACAACCGTTCGAAAAAGTCCGTTGCGGTGGATCTGCGAACGCCCGAAGGTCAGGCGCTTGCGCTTGAGCTTCTTGATGACACCGATGTTTTCGTCACGAACTTGCGCCGTGGCGCACTGGAACGTTGGGGGCTTGGTCCCGATGAAGTGATGGCGCGCAATCCGCGACTCGTCTACCAACTCATTACCGGATACGGAATGGAAGGACCCGACGCCGCGCGTCCCGCCTACGACATCGGAGGATTCTGGGCGCGCTCTGGTGTGGCCTCACTCTTACAAGCACCCGATGGTCCGCTTCCGTTTCAGCGCGGGGGTATGGGCGACCATCCCACCGGAAGTTCCGCATCGGCAGCGGTATGTGCCGCGTTATTCAGTCGCGAGCGCACCGGTGAAGGACAGTTGGTTTCAACCTCACTCGTTCGTCAAGGCGTGTACACGATCGGTTTCGACCTTTCCATCACGCTTGGTTGGGGTGATCACATCGGCATCGGTGCCCGCGAAACCATGGGCAATCCCGCCATGAATAACTACACCTGCGGTGATGGAAAAAAGATTTGGCTCATCGGACAAGAAGCGCATCGTCATTGGCCGCCGTTATGCCGAGTCGTTGGCCATCCCGAATGGAATGAAGAAGGTCCATACGCAACACCGCTTGGTCGACGCGAGAATGCACGTGAACTGATTGCTGAGCTCGATGGCATTTTCGCTACGAAGTCGCGAGACGAATGGGCGGTGATTTTCGACACGGAACCGGACATGTTCTGGGCGCCGGTCAACGATATTGACGATGTTCTGATCGACGAGCAGGTTCATGCTGCTGGGGCATTTATCGAAGTTCCTGAAGCAAACGGTTCAGCGATGCGGGTTGCCAGTCCGTCTGACTTCTACGGAACTCCGTGGGCCGCGCGTTCGGGTGCTCCGGAGCTTGGGCAGCACACTCGCGAAGTGCTTGCTTCTATGGGTCGCACCGACGCGGAAATCGATGCAATGTTCGAATCGGGAACAGTCGCATGAGCGTTTCTGGGTACGACCTTCGACTGCGTCCGGCTCAACCAGCGACTCCGGCGGCAGACGCGTTCACGATTCATCGATCGCAGCTTTCCAATGGGGTTGAACTTGCCTATGTACACGAAGGAGTAGGTGGGTATCCGCTACTACTCATCCACGGATATCCGGAAACCAAGCGAATTTGGTGGCGAAATATTGAGCCACTCGTTGCCGCTGGGTTTGAAGTGATCGTTCCCGATCTCCGCGGCCATGGAGACTCCGGCTTTTCCGACACCGATACCTACGACCTCGTCGCCTACAGCCGCGACCTTTACGAACTCACCCATGACATTCTCGGTCATCAACACATCGGGCTTGTTGGCGGAGACGTTGGTGGTGTGGTTGCTGTCGACATGGTGCAACGGTTCGAGGGCTTCGTCGACGGACTGTGTTTCTTCGACACTGTTCCACCAATGATCATCGATGCGTACATTGCGGCGGGCATCGACATCGGTTCAATCAAGGCAATTGCCGATGGTCCGACGGGGGACTACCGACGTCGACAGGGTGGCGAACCCGACGTACTTGCTGCTGAATTGAGCACACCTGCGTTGCGGCGCGCATGGGTTGCAGCAATGTATGGACCGCGCCTTTGGGCATCTCCAGGCACATTCACCGATGCTGATATCGACTTCATGACCGAACCTTGGGCGGACGAAGCGCGTCTACGTGCTGGTTGGGCCGTCTATCAACTTGGTTATGGTCGAACCGCGGAAGAGTTCCCAATCCTTGACCGCACCGTTGACATTCCCACCCTTCTTTTCTACGGGGCAGACGATCAAGTTGTCGGACCTGACTTCATTCATTGCTGCGAAGTCGCGTTCACCGACCGTGTCGGACCATTCGTTCTTCCTGGCGCTGGGCACTTTCTGCAGTGGGAGAGAGCTGATCTCTTCAATCCCGCTGTCGCAATGTTCTTCTCCGCTCTTCGATCGAAAGTGTGACCATGGCGATCTCTGGGACGCTCGACCCGCAAACCCCAATCGTGATCGGTGCATCGGAGATCGCTCATCGCGATGGGCCTGACTTTCAATCTGTCTCGGCGACAGAACTCATGATTGAAGCGGTTCATCGCGCGTTGGAGACAACCGGCGCTGGCGACGTACTCGGCGCACTCACTGGGGCCGTGCTCGTGCCTCACGGAACATGGGCAGAATCTGACCCTGGTCGTGCGATTGCAGAAGCGATTGGTGCACCAAAAGCTCGAACGATACGCAGTGAACTTGGCGTTCTTCAGCAATCGTTGCTGGCGCGAGCGGCAACCGATGTGCGATCGGGTGTGATCGATGTCGCGATCGTGGTTGGT
>SYBH01000078.1 GCA_005787345.1 Actinomycetota bacterium | reverse complement strand
GGATCACTGTCATCAGGGCTCCACCACGCCAAGTCCGATCACGGCGCAGGATTCTGCACGATCAATGGTCTGGCGATTGCAGCATTGGTCGCACTACAGAATGGCGCAAAGAGCGTCGGCATTCTCGATATTGATGCTCACTGCGGTGGCGGAACGTTCGAGATCCTCGGGGACAATCCGTTGATTCGAATCGGTGACGTTTCAACCAACGGATACGACGCATGGCGATCGGGCCAGGAGCGTCACAAGTTGGAAATCACGACAGATCCCGACACGTATCTGGATGTGGTTGCAGAAATGCTCGAGCACATTGGTTCTGTGGATCTGCTTCTGCTGAACGCGGGAATGGATCCGGCGGACGGCGGATCGGCGGGTTCGACTTGTGGATTCACATCCGAACTACTCGAGCAGCGAGAACTGCTCGTGGCGGAATGGTGCGAGCGCACGAACACGCCGGTCGCGTTCGTGCTGGCGGGCGGCTACGTCGGGTCGAATCTGACTCTTGGCGGAGTAGCCGATCTGCACATGCACACCGTTGCCGCAATCGCCGGCGCAACCATCAATCCTTGAGTTGAGCGACTGATGGGTCTACTCACCGGCGCACTGTTCATTGGATGGAGGCGCGCTCGAGGTCGTGAACGACGACTCGAGCGTGCCTACGCCGCGCAGAACGAAGAACTCCAGGAGCTCATGGCAGCGGTGTTCTGCTGCCAATGTTGTGACTGGTGCGGTTGTTGTACGCCCGAGGATTGGTGCCCCGACTGCGCGTAGTGCGGCTTCGGAATTCTGAACTTTGCCGCAGCGATAAGGACCGCATGGGGCAGATCCCGCCGGGATCTGGACCTTCACCGGCGCTCCCGAACACCGGGTCGATTTGCATGTTGTCGCGATCGGACTTTTCCTGATTTGGCTGCTGCTCGTGGTGATCGGCGCGTTTAATTCCGGTTCAAGCTCGTACTGAATGCCTGCTGAATCGCGACGTCAGTTCGCCGGTGGCAACTCGCCAGCAGCGGTCGGCGCGGGCCCAAGCGAATTCAACTGTTCAGTGAGCTGATCAACGTCACTCTGACAATCGGCCTCGAGTGACTCGACGTCACCAGTCGCGCGCGCAACAGCGAGATCAATCCAGAATTCGAACACCTCGCGGTTCGCGCTATCGACACCAACACCACTGATCTTCTGGCGATTCGACACCGCCATTGCCGTCCAGCCCGGGTCGTAGTTCGTGACGCTCAGCAGTTTCGACCACGCCCATTCACGTGAATGCTTCTGTCCAGCGAAGATGGCCCGCGTGCTGGTGACCGTGAACGTTCCGGTGTCGATCGGCGTTGGCGTTTCCTCGCCCTGCTGAAACGATCCTTTCGACGCGCCAACTCGATACCGCAACCGTGTGCCAGGGATCGGCATGGAAATGCCCTGGCTGCGACCTTTCCACTGACCGGGACCTTTGCGTGGTTCAATCAGCACCGCATCGGTCACATGGCAATAGATCGACTCGCCGGCTTTCACCACCACGTTGATGTCGTCGGGCTTATCGACTCCGGTCACGCCGTGGAAGTTCTTCACTGCATCAAGTCGAGCCTCGGCAAACCCGAGTTCTTCGACGATGTCAGCGCGCATTGCTTCGCGTTCGGCGGCGAGCTTGGCGGCCCTCGCTGCTTCGGCCTTTGCTTCCCGCTCGGCCTTTGCTGCTGCCCGCTTTGCCTTGAACTTCTCGAACACCGATGCCTCCGTCGATCCGCCTTCACTGACTGTAGTGACCGGGAAAACGAAAACCGGGCCGCCCCCTCCGCCGGGGACGACCCGTCTGGCTCCCGCCAGAGCCATCTCTCAACCTGATGGCTCAGGCTGCGAGAGCAAATGCGCTTGCGTGCACCACTGCACCATCAAGCACCAGCGCCTGGCCGACCATCTTCGTGGTCTCCAAGTGCAGTTCTTCGCCGAGTCCGACACCAGGGGAGCTGGTGCCGCGAGCCGTGCCGATGCGAGTCACGAAACGCAATGCCCGTGACACCGAAGGACGACCTTCGATGCGTTCTGGTGCGTCGAGCAACGCAGCACGAACAAGGGCCTCCCAGTTCGCTGCAAGCAGCTCGGGTGTTGCGAAAATTTCTGCCGCAACAATCCGCCTACCGTGACCAAGCACGATGCCGCACTGACCCGGCAATGGGCCGATGCCGGCCAGTTCCTGTGCAGCATTCGCCAACTGGTTGTCGGCCTCAAACAGCAACTCCGACGCGTGCATCGCACGAGTGGAGGAGTCGACCTTCAATCGGTCGAGCTCGTAATCGATGCTGTTCCACACCGCACCCTGATCGGAATACTTCGTTCCGCCGCGTCGCACTGAATCGCTCACGGTCATGTTCTTGACTCGCCGCACACGACGCGGCGCAAAGGTGCGACCACGCTCGAATGCTGAACGGCCGTTCCAACGACCGGCCTCGACACATGACACCGGAACGTTGATGGTTGCGCCACCAGGCACAAGCACCGAAACGTTCAGCACTCGGTTCTGCTGACCACCGGTGACGGTTTCGCCTTCCACCAACAGGGCCGGACGCTGCCCGGAGTTGGTGACAGTGATTGTCGGGACTTCGGCCGAACCCTGTTCGGTGATCTGGACGTCGGCTGGTCGGGCACCAATATCGATGCCACCGCCACCGTGGATGTAAATGGGGAAGAGTGATACTCCACCCCGTGTAATCGGGCGTCCCACCGACGCCCGTTCCAACTGTTCGATCGCCATGGTGGCAACCTCCTCGCCTTGTTAGATGTGAAACGCACGAACGCCGGTGAAATGTGCACAGCGCTGAAATCTTCAAGGCGGGCTTATGGTCTGAGCGACCCATAGAAATCTATGTAGAAATCTGTATAGTGGTCGAATGGCCCCTCAAGTGAAGTCCAATGCGACGTCGGCTGAATCAGTGACCGTCACCGAGGCCTCGCGTCTTGGCGTCTCCGACCTCGTGCGCCGGGCCAGTCAGGGGCACGACATCGTGGTCGAAAAGCACGGCACCCCCGTGGCTGCGGTGATCGGTCTTGCCCGTTTCGAACAACTCGAGGATCTCGAAGCTGACCTGCGCAGTGCGGCCCTGGTTCTTTCCCGCTTGGCCACTGATAACGGCGTCCGCATCGGACTCGATGAAGTCATCGATTCGCTCGGTTTCAACCGGGCCGAACTTGAAGCAGAACTCGACGCGGATCTTCGCGCCGGGCGCATCTGAACGTCCTCGTTCGTCGATGACGCAACCTCGAGCCCAAGTTCGGCTGATTGAAGCAGCTGCGCACGATCTGACGATGCTTGTTCGGTCGGACGCGCAGATCGTTCGCCAGGTCCTGAAGCGGTTGCTCTACATCGAACGTGAACCAACTGTTGGCGACCCGCTTCTCGGAGACCTCATCGGATATCGCAAGCTGACTGTGGGTGATCGTCATTGGCGAATCATCTGGCGCGTGGTCACGCAGCCGAATGGTGATCTTGTTGTTGAGATCGCTGAAGTATGGGGAGTAGGAGCACGTGCTGAATCAGCGATCTATGCAGAGATGACGCGTCGTGTGGCAAAGCTTCCCAAAAATCCTCAGACGATCGCGCTTGGTGATGTCATCGAATCGCTCGGGCGGACCGCAATGGGCCTCCGGGTGGAGGAGCAACAACGTCGAGAACCACTACCGGAGTGGTTGCTCTCGCGCCTTGTGTATACAGCCGGATTTGCACGTCGAGAGGTTGAATCACTTGATGCAGAAGCAGCAATGGAACTGTGGGAGCGCTACATCACAAGCGACAACATCAGGAACGACGCTGGAGGATTGCCTACCTAATTACGCCGCGATCACGTATTCGCGAATGAAATTGCGAGCCTTGCCGAGTTCTCGCTGGCAATAGGCGCGGTTCTTGTCAAGATCGCGTGCGGCCTCGACAACGGTGTAGCCCTCGACGTCGACACGCCACACAAGTATGCGCTGCAACTCCGACAGCATTGAAAGTGCGTCTTGCACGTCGATCTGCGCTGCGACTGCGTCGGCAAAGTCGTGACCGTTCGTGGTGATGTCGCCGATGCGATCGGTGAGCTCGTCGAGCGAACCCATCTGACGCCGAGCAACGCGCTGACCGTCGCGCTCAACCAAGTGTGCGCCCTGGCCGCGTTGAATGCGCTCGGTGCGGCGCCAGTCTTCGGCGCGGTTGCGCAGTGAAACGGCGGCGAACACCTCGGGGGAGTAGGAGGCCATCCAACGCTTTGGATCGGACCAGAACTGCAAGAAGACCAACATGGCCATGTCGTGCGCGCCGTTGTCGGTGCCGCGCTCGAACCGGGCCCGGGCCAAGCCCTGAGCAGTGCTGTAGACCCGAGCCCCGAAGGCCTGAGGGTCGTTGTTGGGGGAAGTGTTGAATTGATGTGCCAAGTAGGGCTCCTGTTCTCCGGCCAGCGCCCGCCGCCGGTTTTTGTGGGAAGAGCTCTGATTCTTCAGAGCGCCTGTGACAGTCGAGGACCGATTTCCGCCGGATACCTATATGCTGTCGACAACTGCATATTCTCATAGATGAGACTTTGTGTCAAGTAAGAGCATAAAGTGAGCCTGTGACAGCGACTTCGTACGACCCTTCTGAATTCCCACCTTTCGCAGTAACGGTCGACATCGCGGTATTCACGCTCATGGATCTGCCCGTTCCCCCGAAGTCGGGCCAGGCCCCTCGGAAGGAACTCGCTGCAGTCCTTATTGTGCGGGGCGGCGACACCGAGGCCGGCCGCTATGCACTGCCCGGTGGGTTCGTCCATATCGACGAAGACCTTTCGGCAGCTGCCCTTCGAGAGCTACACGAAGAAGCGGGGCTCGAGCTGCCGACCTCGGCCATCCACCAGTTCCGGGCCTACGGCGACCCCGACCGCGACCCTCGAATGCGAGTCGTGACCGTTGCCCATACGGCTCTCACTTCAATCGATATTGCGTTGGAAGCGGGAACCGATGCGAAAGAGGTTGAGATCGTCCCGGTGCGGAGAATTCTCGACGGTGAGATTTCACTTGCGTTCGACCACGATCAGATTTTGCGCGATGCACTCGAGTTCGTTCAGGTACTTGTCGAAGAGACGTCAGCGATTCTCGAGTTGTGTCCGGAATCGTTCACGCTCACTGAACTTCGTCACGCGTGTGAAGCGGTCTGGGGTTATGAAGTTGATCGGGCAACGTTTAATAAGCGCGTGCTGAACATAGAAGGATTTCTGGAAGCTGACGATTCAGAGATCTCTTACTCGTCGCCGTCCGGTGACTACGAAATGTTGAGCCTCAGTCTGCAGTCGTTGGAAATGCCGTCGAAGCCGAGCACGCGAGGTCGCCCGGCAAAGCACTACCGCCGCGGCTGGGCCGAAACGCTTCATCCGCCGTTATTGCGACCGCGCGATCGTTTAAAGGAAACCGAGTCCTGGTACGAAAACGTGTCGTTAAAGTCATTAATGAGCGACGAGTAATCGCGACGCACTCAATAATGACCGGCGATGAATGCATCGTTCATCGTTCATCGTTCATCGTTCATCGTTCATCGTTGGAGAGTCGATTACCACTCGGTCTCGAGTAGCTGGATGAACGACTGCTGGTAGTCCTGATACTGATCCCAACGTTCGGCCAGCCACACATGGGCCTCGCGTTCAGTGAAGCCGTTCGTGCGCATCGCCCAAGCCTTCAACACCAGGCCTGTTCGACTGTGGCCGCCGTGACAATGCACGACCACGGTGCGACCTTCGGCCAACAAGGCATCGATCGCGTCGACCGCGTCGCGCACCGCCGTTGCCGGGTCAGCATTTGCCGGCCCGGACTGATCGATAAGGAACACTTCGCGTCGTGCGGCGTGGCCGTCGAATGCACCGAATGTTCGGCATAACGACACCACACCCCATGACACCGGAGCGTCCTGCGCACCGAACAAATTCGCCGCGTGCACACCGGTCGCAACTTCGGTCGGGCCTGCTGATGGTTCGGGCACTGTCGCCGGAACTGGATCACGCCCCACCAGCGCACGGGCCAAATCCTGCAAGCCCGCATTGTCGAATCGCACCACACCTTCGGGCGTTTCCAACTCGCCATTGATGTAGGTCAACCAACGAGACGGAATGGCCTGCACGCTGTCTCGCGCGCCAGCGATAGCGCCGGCAACTGTTGCAACCGTGTCGGTGTCGCCGCCAAACTCGATTGCGGCAATCAATACATCTTCGAATCGATCGTTATGGCGCACCGCCCAGACCGCCTGGGCCAAACATGTCCACACCGAACCGTTGGAAGGATCATCGGCGTTGTTCGGTTCCCAAGACGCATCGAGCATGAGCGCGAAACGCTCGCGCTCGTCGGGTTCAACGCGTGCCAACACTTCGGGCAACGCTGCGATCGGGTCTTCACCCAGCACCGCTCGACGAATCAGCGCTGCGCCAATCGCTGCGCCCCAGCCTGCAGCCGCATCGAAGTGCGTGAGTGCTGCTTGCGCTCGAGCAACCGTCATAAGTGTGGCTTCATCGACACCGCTCCATGCCAACGCAATTGGCGTGACGCGCATAAGCGCACCGTTTGCTGCACTGCGATTAAGCGCAACGTGTCCGTCGTACGCGGCGCCGGGCCAGTCTTGTCGTGACAACACTCGACCAGTGAGAATCCCGCAGTCCTTTGCTTTGCGACGCCAGGCAACGAATCGTGCCCACACATCGTCGGCATCGAACCCGCTACTGGTAAGAACCGATTGCGCAAGCGCGAGTGCCATCTGCGTGTCGTCGGTGAATTCACCAACGCGCCAATTAAACGTTCCGCCGCCGCACATTTCGCCAGTGCCACCAAGAACTGGTTCGGGGAAACGGGCGCGATAGGAACCGGCCGGAAGGAACTCGAACGGCGCACCGAGCGCATCGCCAACCGCGGAACCGCACAATGCGCCGATCACGCGCTGCACGGTGATCGCATCAAACTTGGGCGCAGCGGGAAGAGCGATGAAGGCGGGAAGGCCTTCGGCAATGGTGCTGGGTCGTTCGGGTTCGTTCATGGGCGACTCCTCAGTCGGGGGATAGGGCGGCTAATCAGCGAACTCGTGGCGGGTTTGCAACGAGTTCGGATCAGCCGATGGGGAAGAAACGCACGGTGTGCGCGCAAATGTGCGCGCACAGTTCCGCGATGAATGAGAGCCGATGGTGTTCGGCCCTCATTCAGTGCGTGCGCTGTGGATTTAGCCCGTGAATTTCGGGGTGGCGGGGTCGTCGGGACCACTTGGTCCAGTGGGACCAGTTGGTCCGGTGCCGCCGAGCTCGAGCGGAATCGTGTACGACTCCGGGAACAGGACCGGTTCGCCTGGTGTGGGCGGTT
>SYBH01000001.1 GCA_005787345.1 Actinomycetota bacterium | reverse complement strand
CCGATGAGATACGCGATCGCTCCGTCGTCTTCGCCAAACGACATCACACAGGTAGGCGATGCCTTGATACCCATCTTGTGTTCGATCGACACAACCTTGACGTCGTTGCGCGCTCCGAGCGAACCGTCATCGTTCACCAAGAACTTGGGAACAATGAAACACGAGATGCCCTTGGTGCCGGCAGGTGCATCGGGCGTGCGGGCAAGAACAAGATGCACGATATTCCCGGCCATGTCGTGTTCGCCGAAGGAGATGTAAATCTTCGTGCCAGTAATGCGATAGGTGCCATCACCATGCGGAACCGCTTTGGTACGCACGGCACCTACGTCGGAACCAGCTTGTGGTTCGGTGAGGTTCATGGTGCCGGTCCATTCACCGGTAACCATGCGCTTCAGATACTTCTCTTTCTGCTCTTCGTTGCCATGGTGCATGAGCAGATCAATTGCACCTTGCGTAAGAAGCGGTGCCATTGAGAACGCCATGTTCGCCGACGAAATGAATTCCTGCATGACGATGCCAACAAGCCACGGGAATCCACCACCGTCGTAGACCTCGGGGAACGGAACGCCACCCCAACCGGCATCGACGTACTGGCGATAGGCATCGATGAAGCCATCGGGAGTGCGCACAGAATTCGTTGTTGGTTCGAATATCGAACCAACGGTGTCGCCAATGCGATTGAGTGGGGCGATGACCTCGGCGACAAAGCGGGCGTTCTCTTCCAGGACACCTTTGATCGTGTCGGCATCGAGTCCGGCAAACTCGGGCAGGCCACAGAGTCCGTCGAGATCGACAAGGTGATCAAGGACGTAGTTGACGTCGCGTAACGGGGGTCGGTAGTCAGCCATCCCTGCAGGCTAGAGGCCCCTGACCGTGCCATGCTCTGCCCATGAGCGCACCGAACGTCACCCTTTCTTGGCAGGGACCCGAAGGCATCGTCGCCGTCATCACGATGGACGCTGAAGAGAACCGCTTTGACCTCGACGTCGTTCGCCATTGGCATGGCCTTATCGATCAGGTCGCAGCAAAGGAAGGCCCCCTCGCCCTCGTCACGACCGGAATGGGCAAGTTCTATTCAAATGGCCTGAACCTCGAGTGGCTGATGGCGAACCCCGACGACGCCGGGGAATTTCTGCACGAACTCAACCGACTTTGGGGCCGCATTCTTGGCCTCGATTGCCACACCACCGCTGCAGTCAATGGCCATTGCTTCGGCGCCGGCGCCCTTCTCACCAGCACCCACGACCGCATCACCATGCGCTCCGATCGTGGCTACTGGTGCATGCCGGAACTCGATCTCGCTCTTCCCGTGAGCGAGAAAATGGCGCAACTTCTGCTCACTCGTCTCCCCCGCACCGCAATCGCCCGTGCCCTCAACACCGCCCACCGGTTCACTGGCCCCGAAGCACTCACCGCCGGTATCGCCGACGAGATCCTCACCGAAGAGGAACTCCTTACTGCCACGATCGCCCATTCCGCCGTGCTGGCCGCGAAATCTCGCGAAGTCATCGGCATTCATAAGCAAATGCTTTACGGCGACACGATCCGGGCACTCACGGGCGCTTGAGGAACGAATCCAACTAGCGTCTCGGCCTATGGCTGATCATCGCGGTGCAATCGAAAACCTTCTCTATACCTACGCCGAAGCAATCGACGCTGGCGACTACGAAGCAATCGGCGCGTTGTTCGCGCATGGTGCCATCGCAGATGCCGACGGGACACCCATGGTTGTCGGCGCCCAAGCTGTTACTGCCATGTACGTCGCGTCAACGCGTAAGTACGAAGACGGAACGCCGCGATCGCATCACGTCACTACGAACCCATTGATTGAGATTGCCGACGACGAGAAGACCGCAATCTGTCGTTCTCGATTCACGGTGTTTCAGCAGACCGATGAAATCCCTTTGCAACCGATCATCACCGGTTCGTACACCGATGCGTTCGAACAGGTCGACGGCAAATGGCGTTTCGTTGAGCGTCGAATGCGACCCACGCTCTATGGCGATCTTTCCAAGCATCTCTTTATGGATGTCGTCCCCCCGAAAGATTGAGTGACCTCGACATGAGCGACCTCTTTGATATTGCTGGCAAGACCGCACTCGTTACCGGCGGTAGTCGCGGTATCGGCCTCATGATCGCCAGCGGTTTCATCGAAGCCGGCGCCAAGGTTGCAATCTCGTCGCGCAAAGCCGGCGTCTGTGATGCCGTCGCCGCCGAACTTGGCCCCAACTGCGTTTCGTTTCCTGCCGACCTCTCGACTGAAGCCGAATGCCTTCGCCTCGCTCGTGCGGTTGGCGAATGGTGCGACGGATCGCTCAACATTCTCGTGAACAACGCCGGCGCAACCTGGGGTGCTCCGTTCGACGAATTCGACGATGCAGCATGGGACAAAGTTCTCGACATCAACGTGAAGGGCGTATTCCAACTCACACGCTTCTTGCACGCTGAACTCATTGCTGGCGCATCGGCGCCCGACCCGGCACGCGTCATCAATATCGGCTCGGTGGACGGCATTCATGTGCCCACACTCGAGACCTATTCGTACTCCGCTTCCAAAGCGGCTGTGCATCAGCTCACACGAGTGCTCGCCAAGCGTCTCGCCGGCGAACACATCACCGTGAATGCAATCGCACCGGGCCCGTTCGAATCGAAGATGATGGCGGCCACACTGGAGAACTTCGGCGATTCCATTAAGGCATCGGTTCCGCTGCATCGAATCGGCGAACCATCCGATATGGCCGGCACGGCGATCTTCCTATCGTCGAAGGCGGGCGCCTACATCACCGGCGCGGTCATTCCCGTCGACGGAGGGCTGCTGCTCTGAATCCTCGCCTGACTTAGGTCAGGAAGATGAGCGACACGAGCATGGCCGCAATGAAAATCACGGCAAGCACGCCGATGATTTTTGTGAGCCGACCATTACCGGGGTGCATAAGCCCGAAATTGAGAACGTCCTCGCGACTGCGCTTGAGCCGATAGGCGTCGTTCTGCGGCGTACCGACCTTGGGAAGGTGGTGCTGCGGTTTCCGAGGTTTCTTTGTCTTCTTGTGGTTGGCCACGGCGAGACGTTAGCCCCCTACGCTCAGGCCCATGACCGATCTCGGACCCATGCCCCCGACCCCCGATATCGGTCCGGTCGCGCCCGACTGCGGAAGCCTCCAGCCAATCGCGCCCAACGTGTGGACCTGGATCGGCAACGGCACGGGCAATGCCGGCGTGGTTATCGAAGATGACGGCATCACCGTGATCGACACGCTCTTGGCGCCGTCGGCAGCACGAGCATTGAACAACGAACTTACCGATCGTTTCGGACTGCCCATCAAGCGCGTTGTCTATACAAGTAGTCATCTCGATTCCGTGGGTGGTTCGGCCGTGTTTTGGATGGCTGGGCGCTATGGCCGTACCCAAACCAATGTGCTGCTTGATCAGCCCGCCCCCATCGAGGCCTATAAACGACTCTCACCTGCGTGGGCTCACGATTACGACACCAATCCCCGAACCGCCGAGGTTCCGTTCTCCACTCGCCCGGTTTCTCACGTTGTCGAT
>SYBH01000077.1 GCA_005787345.1 Actinomycetota bacterium | reverse complement strand
CTCCACCCTTGGCCATAAAGAAGAATTTGTAGGCGTCGCCATCAACTGCGCTGATTTCGATTTCGGCGGGAAGGTTGGTGCCAGTGTTGACTTCGCGATACATGTCGAGAGGAGCCATCTGGGAATAGCGGAGGTTGTCGGAGTTGTAGGTGTCGTAGACGCCGCGTGAGATAGCAACTTCGTCGTTGCCGGCGGTGAGAACGAACTGGCCACGCTTTGCCTTGATGATCGCTGTGCCGGTGTCTTGGCAACCAGGAAGAATTCCGCCTGCTGCGATATTCGCGTTACGAAGAAGGTCAAGCGCGACAAATCGATCGTTCCCCGATGCCTCTGGATCATCAAGGATTTGGGCGAGCTGACGCAGATGTGGAGTGCGCAGATAGTGAGCGATCTCAAACATGGCAGCCGACGTCAGAGTTGTGATTGCCTCAGGCGAAACGCGAAGGAACGTCCCCACCGGTGTCTCGACCGTCTCGACTCCAGCGGTAGTGAGCAGTCGGTAGTCGGTTGTGTCGGGCCCGAGGGGCAGAAGGTCTTGATGAACGAAGTCAGCCATCTCCGTACGGTACCCGCACGGGCTACCTGTGCTGAGACCCTCGGCTACGGTTTACCCAGCACTTACGGAGGCAGATGTGAACGCAATCGTGATCTACGAGAGTCTGACTGGAAATACGAAGAAGGCAGCTGAGTACATCGTTGATGAACTCGTTTCGAATGGTGTGACGGCTCGTTCATGTCCGACATCAGATGTCGACTATCAAGCGCTTGCCGGGGCCGATCTCGTCATCGTCGGAAGCTGGACCGATGGTTTGTTCCTCTTTGGGCAGAAGCCGGCCAACCAAGGACGCCTCTCACAGATTCCGTTTCTCGCTGGTAAGCAAGCAGCGGTCTTTTGCACCTACGCTCTTGAGACCGGGAAGACGCTAGAGAAACTTGAAGCAATCATCTCCGATCGCGGTGCCGAGGTCGTCGGCGGAATGGCAATACGGCGGAACAAACTTCAGGAAGGTAGCGCCGAGTTCGTTGCGCGATTGCTTGGTGTTGTGACCGTCTGAACGGTTGCAGTCATCTCATCGGCGCCAAGTTTTCGGATCGGCGTGAAGCACACTGCCCCGACCAGCATGAGGGCGCGAATAGTCGACATCCACGGGTCATCGCCATGGCCGCCGGGGTCGACAAGGAAGAGCCAGGCGACAACGCAATACATTTTCTCTTTGCTCGTGCCTGCTTGTATCCAGAAGGCGGCGAGAGTCACGAGTAGAAACCCCAGGTGATGAGTCCACGAAATCGGACTCGCAACTGCCGAGGCACATCCGACGATTGCGGCAACAGCGAGGAAGTCATTTGCCCGCGACGCCCGCAGCGACCGGATCAGTGCAACGGAGAGCACCGCCGCTAGCACTGCGAGCCACACACCGGTCCGAAAAGTTCCCGGCTCGAGAGCACGGGCTATCACTCCAAGAACTGAATTGTTCCGATTGTCGCTCACTGATCCCACCCGGTCGGACTCCCAGAGGAGATCGGACCAGTAGGTCATCGAATCAGCAGGTGCGAGAGCCCACGCGAGTGCAGTTGCTGCCACAAGCGCGCCGACCGCAAGGTTCAGAGGGCGCCAGCGCTTTGACGCTGCGAGCCAAAGAATGAAGAGCCCAGGGAGAAGTTTGATCGCTGTAGCCATTCCGATCCCAATGCCCGACCATCGAGAGGATCGACGCATCGCGTCGAGGTCGACAAGGACGAGAAGCCACAAAACAATGTTGATCTGCCCTTGCCGAAGGGTAAGCCATACCGGGATTGTCACGGTTGCTGCAGCGAACGCCCATGAGCTCCATACGAAGCGTCTGTCGGGAGCAACTCTGGCGAGTCCGGCCACAGACCACGCACATCCAAAGAGGGCCAAGAGATTCACTGCTGTGAAGAGGACTTCTCGGCCGTCGGCGGTGAAGGGAGTGAGCGAGGTAAAGAGCAGCGGTCCAATGGGCGGATAGGTGGCGGAAAGATTGAATGTGGGGTCCTGGTAGTCATAGATCGAGCCGCCTTCTATCCATGCTCGGGCTGAATTTGTATAGATCTGAAGATCAAGAAGCCCGTTGGGTGGTCCGGACTTCCACGCCTGCCACAGTGCAATACCGACCGCCGCAGTGAGAGCAACGACTGCGAGCCAACGGCCACGAACCCGGCATATCCACGCCAACGTGATTACGCCCGCCACCAGGGCCAGCGGAGTGGTCCAAGGATTGATGAGCTCAAAGAGCCAATTGGGCACGCTGGGACGCTAGCGGAGAGGTGCCTTCGTGGGAGGTGACACGCACAACCACCTGCACCTTCTAGGAGATCATGGCTGCCAAGTTCCACAGAACATCTACAAGTTCCACAGAACAACTATTTGAGTAGAGCACGACGCGCTACCCAAGCTGCGGGAGTTGCAGCGGCAACTACAATCGCCTTGGCTATGCCGAGTTGCCACCATCCAGACCATGATCCGAAAGCAATGCGAACAAAAAGAGCAGAGTCGAGAAATCCTCCGACCACTCCGGAGATCAGCACGGCTAATGCAAACCGGTTACGGTCGGCCAAAGGTGTGAAAATGAGACTGTCGACTGATTCGCTCACTGCGAATGCCACTCCGGATGCTACGGCTAATGCGGGTGACGCGATCCACCATGAAGCGAAAGTTCCGATAGCGATGCCAGTCCATGCCCATTTCTTTCCGATTGTGATCTGAGCAAGATCACGCAGAACGAAAGAGAATGCCACGACCCACAGGGCCGATGGTAAGGGTCCAAGAATTGGTGCGTCCCACATTCCGTTTTGGGTCAGCCACCAGTTAGCAAAAGGGATTGACCCTAAGAAACCGAGTAACGAAACGGTTCCCACGAAACGCTTATTCATTTTCTTTTCATCTTCTATGTTGAAGTTGTACGCCGTCACGCGAGTCATCCTTTCAGACTGATGCATCCCATCCACGCGCCCCATCCGGAACGCGCAGAGACTCGCTCAGCAACGATGATTTACTGCTCACGGGTTGCTTCCCAATAGTGCGGTGCGAATCGGCCTCCACAGAATGCCAGCCAGGTCGAGTAGTTGCGTTGATGCATGACTTGAAACCTCACCATTGAAACGCTCGGGAAACTCTACGATCGAGAAGAGCGTTAGCTTCTCAGTCGCGTCGATCGGACTCGTAAGTTACGGAGGCGACCCTGCCCGTGTAGTACTCCACCTTCATCACAGGTATGTCCTTGATCTGAAGTGAGTACTGCCATGTCGCTCATAACCTGAACCTACTCAATCAGAAATCTCCTCCATCATTATGAGGACGCAAGTACGGTGAAGGTATGTCTTCAGATGATGTCGTTGTCGCTGGTGCTCCGCCCGAACTAGGACCGCTCATGCACACAGGCGGGGAACTCATGACTCGAGCAGAGCGCCGCCAACTCGGACGTGAACGGCGAAAGATCTCGCAGCGTTCGTCCCACGCTGGTTGGGTGGCTCCGGCAACTCGCCGTGACCCGTTTGCGATTCTCGAGGATCAGAACCGACGTCGATTCTCCGACCTCATTCCTCTTCGTTGGGGACGCATGGTGGCCTCGCCATTCACTTTTTATAGAGGGGCTGCTGCAGTTATGGCTGCCGATCTTGCTGGCACCCCGAACACAGGCCTCGACGTCCAGGTATGTGGCGATGCCCATCTTCAGAACTTCGGCCTTTTTGCATCACCTGAGCGCCACCTCCTTTTCGACCTGAATGATTTCGATGAAACATTGCCGGGCCCATGGGAATGGGACGTAAAGCGTCTCGCTGCAAGCGTTGAACTCGCCGCCCGCGATAACGGTTTCTCTGCCGAGCAAGCGGAATCAGCCACCTTGGAAAGCGTCTCGGCATACCGGTCATGGATGGCGGTACTCGCTGACCAAACGCAACTCGACGTCTGGTACGCGAAAGTCGATGTCGATGAAATCCTCCCGATGTTGCCAACAGAGGCACAGAAGGGTTCTGCGAAACTCGTTGAGAAAGCTCGGCGCCACACCACTTTGCAGGCGCTCGATAGATTGACCCACGTGGTTGATGGTCGTCGAGTGATTGTGGACAATCCTCCGATCGTGGAACACCTGCCGGACGTCACGACCTACCACGCGGTTCAAACGGTACTGAATCGTTATAAGGCAACGCTCCAAGAGGATAAGAAACTTCTTCTCGAGCGATTCGAAATCATCGACATCGCTCGGAAGGTCGTCGGAGTCGGTAGCGTCGGCACTCATTGCTGGATTGCCCTGTGCAGCGCCGATCGAGAAGACGATGATCCGCTTTTTCTACAGATTAAGGAAGCGAATCGCTCAGTTCTCGAACCATGGATTGGTGCGAGCAAGTACTCCACGCATGGCGAACGTGTCGTCGTAGGTCAGAGGCTTCTGCAGGCCGCAAGTGACATGTTCTTGGGGTGGACGAAGTTTCGCGAGCGTCACTATTACATCCGCCAACTTCGCGATATGAAGGGTTCAGCCAACGTCGCTTCCATGACGCCGCAGCTGCTTTCGAGTTACGCCGGCATCTGTGGACGAACCTTGGCCCGAGCCCATGCTCGAACCGGAGATCCGATCGCAATAAGTGCCTATCTGGGCGAAGGAGACACGTTCGATAAGGCGGTCGCAGCGTTCTCAAAAGACTATGCCGATCAGACTGAAAAAGACCACGCTGCGCTCCGTGCCGCAATCGATTCGGGCAAGATCGATGCACTAGAAGGTAGCTAAACGAACTGCGTTAGCTCACGGGTGAGGATTGCAGGTCAGCGAGAACTGCCGCGGCTGCTCGGCGCCCGGAGAACAGAGCACCCTGTGTCGAAGCAGTATCTCGGTGATCTCCGCAGACATAGCGTCCTGCTCCTAAGCGCACCGAACGACGCGGGTCGAGCGGGGGAAGTTGGAGCGGTTGGCCATGAGGAATCACGTCGACTCTGATGGTTTCCCATGCGCGTGATTGGGGATGCCATGTAGCGAGCTGTTTACGAACCTCAACTTCGAGATGTGGATCGAGGGCAGAGGGTCCGGGAACAGCGGCGACGCAGAGAGTCCTGCCGGGAGGGGCATAACTCGGAGCAACATCGCTTAACACTGCGAGATTCTTCATTGGCCCCGATTGAGCGCCATCGAGCAGGATGTGCCGGTTGTGTATCGGCGCTGCAGTCGAGTCGAACCAGATGGCAGCGACAGGTCGGGAGCCAGGGTCGGGGAGTCCGAGGAGTTTGGAAGCGGAGGGCCCTTGGGTTGCAACGACGACCACCCTGCAAGTGAGTTCCTCGCCGCTTTCAAGGATGACGGCATTTTCGGTGACCTCTCGTACGGCCTCATTGCATCGAACGGAGCCTTCATGGAGGCCCGACGCCAATTCCTTTGACAAGGCGCCCATGCCACCGGCGGGCACAGCGCTTTCTCCCACCGCGAGCATGCGAAGAATGACATCGAACCTACGTGAGGAAACTTCCAGATCGGGATCAAGTTGAATTCCAGCGAAGAGAGGTTGGAAGAATCTTTCGATGATGCGAGGAGAAAATCCGAAGTTCTGCAACCTCGCCCGGGTCGACGACTCTTTGCGTCGCAACAGATCCGGAACAGAGCCACGGCGGACCGAGGCGATCAACTTAAGGAGACGCAACTTGTCGGGGATTGAACCGATCGGTGCGAAGACCGTCGAAGGGAGATCTCGCGGGCTCCGTAGCGGATCACCAACAGTGCAGAACCCCCGGCCTGTCCAGATGGTGGCACCGGGCTGAAACTTTCGAAGGTCGAACTGATCAAGATCGAACCAGCGATACAACTCTGGGTACGCAGTGAGCAGAATCTGAAAACCACGATCAAGAATGAAGCCGTCGATGTGGTCGGAGCGAACTCGGCCTCCCACCTCGTCGGAGGCCTCAATGACCCGAACGCCAATGCCAGCGGCCACCAAAGTGCGGGCACAGGCCAATCCGGCAAGTCCTGCTCCAACGATTACGACATCTTCATCCACGGCTTGAGGATACCGACTGCGAGCGGCAGACTCGTCTAGCGCAGGCGACTACATCAACGATTGCAGTGGTTCTACTCTTTGGTGATGCAATGCTCTGGACTTAATCCCCATGGCTGAGCGGGATGGATCAGGCCGCAAAATTCTCGGAAGTTCATCATCGGACAGTTCTCCGGTTGTTGATTCCGCGAGCGGAGCGCCGACGCGCTCTGTGCTTGGACGGAGCACGACCGGTGCGGTTTCTTTTGATCCGGATCATTCTGCGGGAGGCCCTGCAAGGGGTCAGAGCGGAGGTTCCGCTGTTTTACGTCGTGATCGTCAGAAGCGGAAACCGGGGATCAAGACGCTCGTTCTCATCGTGGTTGCATCGCTGGTGTTTATACCTGTAGGCCTCTTCACTCTCGGTTGGTTCCAGTTTTCAAAAATCCCCACCGTCAACGTTTCGGCTGTCTTATCGCCTCGTGGTTCTCGATCAGGAACCAACTACCTCATCGTCGGTACTGACTCTCGAGCTGGTATTGATGTCAATGATCCAAACTCGGGCGCCTTTCTTTCTGGGGAAGTTTCTGGCTCGCGGACAGACACGATCATGGTTCTTCACGTCGATGGAGCTACGACTCAGTTGACTTCGATCCCCCGTGACCTTTGGGTGACTGATCCAGCCACGGGTCAGAAAGGCCGTATCAATTCAACCTTCGCATCTGGACCCTCGAACCTGATTTCTGCCGTCCAAGCGATGGGAATTCCGGTGGATCAGTATCTGGAAATCAATTTCGTGAGCTTTGGCCGCCTTGTTGATGCCGTGGGGGGAATCACGATCGACATCCCGTATCCGGCTACTGACAATCAGTCAGGGCTTTCCATTGTGGATGCTGGGCCGAATCGCCTCAACGGCACTGAGGCGCTGGCCTATGTTCGGAGTCGGTATTACACCGAGCTGATCGATGGAAAGTGGCGTGTAGATGGCACTGCTGATATCGGACGCACTGATCGTCAACGAACTTTCCTCACTGCGCTCATGCGCGAGGTTGCTGGCGAGCGCAATCCGCTCCAACTGTTTGCTATTCCTGGTTCGCTCGGCGCAGGCATGAAGCGGGGGTCGACATTTTCTTACATCGATGCAATTGGTCTGGCGCGTACGTTGAAGGATGCGTCACCGGAAACAGTTGTGATCCCGGTGACGCCGCGCCGAACATCCGGCGGCGCCGATGTTTTAGACCTGCAACCTGATGCACGATCGGTGATTAGTGGACTCGCGGCGTAAGAGGGTTCGCTACAGATCAGTCTGAAACTATGAGCAGAACATGATCGGGTTTCGTTGCTGCCGATTCAAATACTTCGAACGCGTTTTCAACCACTGTGACCAATTCAGGGTGTCTTCGAAATTTGCGCGGGTCAAGCATCCGCATCCTGTCGAGCGCGCCAGTGACGTCTTCGAGGTCAAGCCAACCTTTATGGCCCCAGCCAAATCGAACAAGAAGACGATCAAGCGCAGCCGGACTGAGGTGTCGCTCCGCAAGGGTGAGAAGTTCGCGCCCACGAGCAAGACGTCGAGATTCGGTCGCGTGCCAGCCAAGGTGGGGGAGTCCACGACGCAGTGCGTCGGGTCCGTGAATAGACCGAGTGGGCGTGAGCCACGGAGCCATGAGGACCCGATACCAATCGACAAGGTACGTGTCCTCACAGGCCCGATACCAGTCCTCTGGCGAGGAGACCACAAGCGCCGCCAGATAGGAATGGACGACCGGATCGACACCGTCCCAGAGTTGGATTGCCCGATCTCGAACTGCGACAAGACCTTCGTGTCCCAGAAGTCGCTCCTCGAAATCGTGATGGAAGGCAATGGAGTCGAGCATCCATGACTGGCTGTTGACTGCCAAAGTTCCCACCCCTTCTTCGTGTTAGAGGTCGCCATTTTCGCGGCGAGAGGTTGTGGTGGCGCGGATGCTCAAGTGAACGACGTGAGTTGCTCCACAAGGGATTGGAGGAATGGGTGAATCGACGGCGTCGGCTCGGCCTCAATCGACTCCATTTCGCAGAAGACGTCGGTCCCATAAGCCCGACCCTGGAGCGTCATGAGGACAGAGCAAGAAGGGCCGCCCTCGAATCGGACGATGACCTCAAGAAGTCCAAGGTTTCGGTCGACATGTCCGATGCCACCAAGTGTCCCAGCGGCGTCGAGAAGGCGCTGATATGCCTCGTCTGGTGGTGCCTCAATCCAAATGGTGTCGCCATCGTGTTCAGAGACAAAAGGGTGAGGAGCCGAGGGAAAAGGCTGGTGAGTCTTCGCTGGGTATGGCGATTGTGGAACGAGGCCATCTGGTGATGTCTGTATTGATGCGAGAACAACTGAGTAAGCCTCGGTGAGCAGAGATGGATCGACACTGCTGGGCGCTTCTCCTCTGCGTGATGCGGACAGATCCGGGTGATGTTCTCGCATAAGAGCGCGAAAGACGATCTTGATCTTTCTCTCGGAATCTCCAACTGAGACTCCGAGAATTCGGCATGCTTCCCGGAGTTCCAAAGATCAGGACGCCGACCGGGGATTGGAGAGAAACGATTCGAGCAGCGCTGCAAAGCGTGCAGGGTCGAGAACGCCAGTGAGCTCGCGGGCTGAATGCATCGATAATTGGGCGACACCAACATCGACGGTGGTGATTCCGAGGCGGGCCGCCGTAACTGGTCCAATGGTTGAACCGCAGGGCATGTCGTTACGTGAAACAAAGGTCTGCATCGGAATACCGATGTCTCGGGCGATCGACAGTAGGTGTGCAGCGCCTGGTGAATCGGTTCCATAGCGAGCGTCGGCGTTCCACTTGAGAACCGGACCACCATCAATGCGAACGGGGTGGTTGGGTTCGTGTCGCTCGGGCCAATTGGGATGAGTTGCGTGGGCTCCGTCAGCAGAGATGCAAAGAGAAGATGCCAAGGCGGCAAACCATTGGTCACGGGTGCAATCTCCGGCGAGCGCGATTCGCTCAAGAACAGTCGGGAGGAGCTGGCCCGCCGCACCGCTAGCGGACTGACTCCCAACTTCTTCGTGGTCAAAGAGACAAAGCACAGGCACGAATGGCGAATCAAGAGATGAATGCAAAAGGGCGGTAATTCCTGCGTGACATGAGAGCAGGTTGTCGAGTCGGGCGGAGGCGAAAAGTGATTCGTCCACACCCAGAACCGCCGGCGCAGTGAGATCGTGGGTCATGAGATCCCAAGAGAAAATGTCATCGGCTGGAACGTTGATCTGCTCGCTGAGCCAAGCTCGAAATTCGGGAGCACTTTGCGGGGCTGAACTCCAAACTGGTTGGAGGTGGCGCTGAGGATCGAGTCGCAACCCTTCGGTCATGATGGATCGATCAAGGTGAATCGCAAGCTGTGGGACTCGGAGAAGTGGTTCGTCACAGCGGAAGAGAACCGTTGAGGTGTCGTTCGCCTTCGATCCAACCGAAATCCGACCCGAGAGGCCGAGGTCTCGATCCAGCCAAGAATTAAGGAGAGCGCCGCCATAGATTTCGACACCGAGTTGTGCCATGCCGGCCGATTCGTGATCGGGACGAGGTCGCAGCCGAAGGTTAGGTGAGTCAGTGTGGGCACCGATCAGGCGAAAGCCAGCGCCTGGACGGTGGGACCCGGCAGTAGACCAAGCCACAAGGGCACCGCCTCGCTGCAGGAAATACGAACCTGGTGAAATTGGCCAGTCATTGGCCTCGTTTACAGGGACAAATCCAGCCTCTGAGAGCCGGCGTGAAGATTCTGATGCCGCGTGGAAAGGCGAGGGTGAGGCCGATACAAACTCGGCGAGGTCTTCGAGATGGCGACGAGGGTTGAAGTCCGGGTGTTCCACAGGAGGTGACCCTACCGGTGGGACTGAGACTTCGTCCTACTGCCTGACGGTTCTCGGCCGTCCGGGCTGATGGTGTTGACCATTTGCCGTGTACGATCTGCTTTCCGCTCCAGGGCCAGCGTCGTCCCCATTGTGAGCGTGTCATCTCTCAGGTTCTGCCTCGCCGAGGTAGATCTGCCGATCCACGCAACGCAGGAAGACGTATGTATCCAACTCGCCCACCTGGGCTCCCCAGTGCACAGGGTCTCTACGACCCCCGATTCGAACACGACGCCTGCGGCGTCAATTTCGTTGTTCACATGAAGGGCCAGCGCAGCCATCAGATCGTCCGGCATGGTCTCGGCGCGCTTTGCAACATGGATCACCGTGGTGCGGCTGGTGCCGAGGTGAACACCGGAGACGGTGCGGGCATCCTCATCCAAATTCCCGACTCGTTCTTCCGATCGGTTCTGCCATTCAATCTTCCGGATGAGGGTCATTATGCGACAGGTCTGGCCTTCCTTCCCTCAGGAGCCTCCGAGGCAGCTGTTGCTCGCGATTCCATCGACCGGATTTTCACACAAGAAGGTTTAACGATCCTTGGCTGGCGGGAAGTGCCAGTAGACGACTCAATGATCGGCTCGATGGCCAAGAGCGTTGAGCCTTCCTTCTTTCAGCCGTTTGTCGTTGGAGCTGGTCTCGACGGCCTCGCGCTCGATCGCCGCGTGTACATGGCGCGTAAGCGTTCAGAGATCGAACTCGGAACTGTTTCTGAAGGGGGTGTGTATTTCCCTTCGCTGTCGAGTCGCACGTTCATTTACAAGGGCATGCTCACCACTACCCAACTCGGCCAGTTCTTCACTGATCTCAACGATCCGCGCGTCGAATCATCTCTCGCTCTCGTTCACTCACGGTTCTCGACGAATACGTTCCCGTCATGGCCGTTGGCCCATCCGTTCCGATTCATCGCGCACAACGGAGAAATCAATACCGTTCAGGGCAATCGCAATTGGATGCGAGCTCGTGAAGCTCTTATCGAATCAGATCTTCTCCCAGGCGACCTCGATCGAATCTTCCCGATCTGTTCGCCCGGTGCTTCGGATTCCGCAACGTTTGACGAGGTTCTTGAACTCCTACATATGGGGGGCTACGAACTTCCGCACGCAGTATTGATGATGGTCCCCGAAGCTTGGGAGCACCAGCCTTCTATGCCGAGAGCAAAGCGCGATTTTTACCGCTACCACGCGTCGCTCATGGAGCCTTGGGACGGGCCCGCATCGATTGCATTTACCGATGGCACTGTGATCGGTGCAGTGCTCGATCGTAACGGACTGCGTCCATCTCGCTATTGGGTGACAACCGACGATCTCGTAATCATGGCTTCAGAGGTCGGTGTTATCGATGTAGATCCTGCGCGAGTTGTTCAAAAGGGTCGCCTTCGACCCGGAAAGATGTTTCTCGTCGACACGGCGCAAGGCCGAATCATCGACGACGAAGAGATCAAGAGTCACCTCGCTGAGCAGCACCCATATGGAGAATGGCTGACAGCGAATCAAATCGAGCTCCAGTCGCTTGCATCTCAGCCCCACACGCTTATTGCTCACGACGCAGTGGTGAAGCGGCAGCAGTTGTTCGGTTATACGAACGAAGAGATGAAACTGATACTTGAGCCAATGGCGAAGAACGGGCTCGAACCGATCGGTTCGATGGGTACCGATACCCCTATTGCCGTTCTGTCCTCACGCTCTCGTTTGCTGTTTGACTATTTCGCTCAGCTCTTTGCACAGGTTACGAACCCGCCTCTTGATGCCATCCGTGAAGAGCTCGTGACTGCTGTGAGCGGAACGATTGGACCCGAAGGAAACCTGCTCAATCCGCAGCCGTCTTCGTGTCGCCAGATTGTTATTGAACGTCCAATCCTCGACAACGACGAACTGCGTACGCTCGTACACATCGCTGATCACGAAGGCGCGTCCGATTTCCGTACCGTCATCATTCCTTGTTTGTATCCCGTTAACGCCGGGGGAGAGGGTTTGGCCAAAGCTCTCCAAAATGTTCGCCGCCTCGCTTCCGATGCGATCGAGGCGGGTGCAACAATGCTTGTTCTTTCCGATCGTGGTTCAGACGCTGAAATGGCTCCGATACCATCGCTTCTTTTCACAAGTGCTGTTCACCATCACCTCATTCGCGAGAAGACGCGAACCCGGGTTGGTTTGATCGTTGAGGCCGGTGATGCTCGTGAGGTTCATCACATGTGCCTCTTAATTGGTTATGGCGCTGCAGCCATCAACCCGTACCTCGCATTCGAGACGATCGAAGACCTCATCGCTGAAGACCGCACGGAGATGCACGATCCAATTAAGGCGATTGGGAATTACATCAAGTCCTCGAGCAAGGGTGTGCTGAAGGTCATGTCCAAAATGGGCATCTCCACAGTTGCTTCGTACACCGGGGCACAGATTTTCGAGGCCGTTGGTCTCGCGCATGATCTCGTTGACGAGTACTTCACCGGCACAGTGAGTCGTCTCGGCGGTATCGGACTCGATGAAATCGCTGCCGAGGTCGCTATGCGCCATCGCCTCGCGAACCCCGAGAATCCAACCCAGAGAGCTCACCGTACGCTTGAGGCAGGCGGTGAGTACCAGTGGCGACGCGAAGGGGAGTACCACCTCTTCAATCCCGAGACCGTTTACAAACTCCAACATTCAACACGGTCAGGTCGTTACGACGTTTTCAAGGAGTACACCTCTCGCGTCGATGATCAGTCGAGGAATCTCGCAACATTGCGCGGACTATTCGAACTCCGCATTGGAGACCGACCCGCAGTGTCAATTGACGAGGTCGAACCCGTCTCCGAGATTGTGAAGCGCTTCTCCACTGGTGCGATGTCATACGGATCCATTTCCGCTGAAGCGCACGAGAACCTCGCTATCGCCATGAATCGACTCGGCGGTAAGTCGAATACGGGTGAGGGCGGAGAAGACGCCGAGCGCTTCATTCCCCTGCCCAACGGAGATTCTCGTCGATCGGCAATTAAGCAAGTCGCATCTGGACGCTTTGGTGTCACGAGCGAATACCTCGTCAATGCTGATGATCTTCAGATCAAGATGGCCCAGGGTGCGAAGCCCGGCGAGGGCGGTCAGCTTCCAGGTCACAAGGTGTATCCGTGGATTGCGAAGACCCGGTACTCG
>SYBH01000076.1 GCA_005787345.1 Actinomycetota bacterium | reverse complement strand
GTTCGATTGCACCCGATTCACGAAGGTCGGCCAGCATCGGGCGCTTATCGGCCCGCATTTCGAGTTGTCGTGAAAGCTGCGACAGCGCCACAACTGGGCATTCAAGTTCGCGAGCCAGGATCTTGAGCCCTCGGGAGATTTCCGAGATTTCCACCTGACGGTTTTCGGCGTTGGAACGACCGCTCATGAGCTGCAAATAGTCGACCACGATCAAACCCAAATCGCCGAGACGACTGCGCAAACGCCGCGCCTTGGCGCGAATTTCCATGATGGTCACATTGGGATTGTCGTCGATCCAAATAGGCGCATCGGCGAGACGGCCGGTGGCGTGGGCGATCTTGCCCCAATCGGATTCGGTGAGTTGACCGGTGCGCACTTTGCGTGAATCGACGCGCGCCTCGGCACACAACAAACGTTGGGTGAGTTCAAGCTGGCCCATTTCGAGCGAGAACAACAACACAGGTCGATGCGATTCGATTGCTGCGTTGCAGGCCATGCCGAGGGCGAGCGCGGTCTTGCCCATTGAAGGACGCGCGCCAACGACATAGAGCGCGTTTGGTTGCAGACCCGAGAGCAGGTCGTCGAGGTCAAGGAAACCTGTGGGCATACCAGTAATTGTTTCGCCACGGCTGACGACATCTTCGAGGTGGTCAAGATTGGTACCGAGAAGATCGGACAACGGCGCAAGCGTGTCGGTAGCGCGACGCTGCGCGACTTCAAACACCATGGTTTCGGCCTGATCGACCGTCTTCGTGACATCTTCGGGAAGGCCGTAGGACATCTCGGCGATTTCGCCGGCGACACCAATAAGACGGCGCAACAACGCGTGCTCTTCGATAATGCGGGCGTAGCGAGACGCGCTCGACACTGCAGGGGTTGCGGCTTGGAGCGTGACAAGCGTGGCCGGGCCACCAATGGCATCGAGCAAACCTGCACGGCTGAGTTCTTCGGCCACGGTGACAGGGTCGGCTGGTTCGCCTGCAGCGGACAACGAGGTAATGGCGTCGAAGATGTGCGCGTGGGCCGGCTTGTAGAAGTTGTCGGCCGACAGCACTTCGGAGGCGATCGATACGGCTTCTTTCGAAAGCAGCATGGCGCCAAGAAGCGACTCTTCAGCCTGGAGATTGTGGGGAGGGACCCGACCAGCGCCGGCAGGGCGGCTGGCGGATCGGGGTTCGTCGTACTCACTCATGAGGCCTCAAGCCTCGCCTTCTTTGGCTGGGGATCGCTAGAGGGACAACCCCGGTTTTTTCGGGGGACGACCCTGTGGACGGAGTGTGGACAACCTTTACTCCCTGTGGAAGAAATGAACCTCGGAAACCCTTACACACCATGGGATCACTCTAGATAGGACCTGTGACAGCACTACAGGTCCCGCAGTGTGGACAACGAACTCTTGACTAGGTCATTGAGACCACTCCCACACGCTGGGAAAATGCACAAAGGAGCCGGCGAACCGGCCCCTTTGTGTCGATACTCATTGATGTCTGCGGCTCAGGCCGGCGACACCTCAACGGTGATCTGGAACTGCACCTCGGGGTGCAGGCGGGCGGACACCGAGTGGGTCCCAACCGTCTTGATCGCTTCGTTGATGTGAATCGAGTGACGATCGAGTTCGATACCGGTCTGTGCGGCAACTGCCTCGACCACATCGGTTACCGAAACGGAACCGAAGAGATCGCCTTCGGCCTTGGCTCGGGCCGACACGGCGATCACCGCAGGCACGAGCTTGGCGGCGATGTCGGACGCTGCTGAACGATCGGCGGCGTCACGCTGATCGCGTGAGCGGCGCATCGCTGCGGCCTGGGCTTCGACCCCGCCAGTGGCGAGAACGGCGAAACCCTTGGGGAGCAGGTAGTTGCGACCGAAACCATCGGCCACCTCAACCACATCGCCCTTCTTGCCAACACCATTGACGTCAGAACGGAGGAGGAGCTTCATTCGGAAACCTCCACGTCTTCCACAACGACATCGACCTCGGTGCCTTCGGCGTCGATAAACGTTGCCTCGAGCTCCTCGATCACGACGTCGTCAGTGACAGTTTCGCGAATCTCGGCGTTCTCGAGCTTGAGCCCGCGATCGCCACGATCACCACGATCACCGCGTTCGCCACGGTCACGACCGCCGCCACGCTGAGTGGTGACGCGGTTGGTGTACGGAAGCAGGGCCATTTCACGAGCATTCTTGATTGCCCGTGCGATTTCCTTCTGCTGCTGTGAGTCATTGCCGCTGACACGACGGGCACGAATCTTTGCTCGGTCGGACATAAACCGACGAAGCATATTGATGTCCTTGTAATCAACGAACTCGACTTTTTCCTGCGTGAGCAGGCTGATCTTCTTTTTGCTGCGGCGAGCGTTGTCTTTATTTTTGCCGCGCTTCGGTGCTGCCTTAGCCATTAGAACGGTTCCTCATCATTGTCATAACCAGCGGGGGGATCATTAGGAGCGGGGCGGCTTGCGCTACCGCTACCGGAATTGGCGCCACCATCGAAGCCTTCACGGCGTTCGTTGCGCACAACCTGTGCGGTGGCGTAGCGGAGGCTCGGAGCAACCTCGTCGGCGACAACCTCAATCTTGTAACGCTTGTCCCCTTCTTTGGTCTGCCACGAACTCTGCTCCAATCGACCGCTTACAAGAACACGAGAGCCCTTGGTGATCGTTTCCGCGACGTTCTCGGCCAACTGCTGCCAGCATTTGACCTCAAAAAAGGAAACCTGCTCCTCCTGCGCACCGGTCTGGCGATTCTGCCAGCGACGGTTCACAGCGATCGAGAAGGTTGCAAGAGCTTGACCACTTGGCGTGAAACGAAGCTCGGGATCAGCAGTGCAATTTCCTACGAGTACCACAGTGTTATCGAATGCCATTGTCGTGACCTTCCACTCAACCGGCGGTAGCCGGGGTGGCGTCGCCGAGTAGACCGCGTCGGACGGCTTCGTTCTCGGGCAGACGCATGACCTTGTGGCGAACAACTTCGTCCGCGATGTGCAGAACGCGCTCGACCTCGTGAAGATCGCGACCTTCGGTCGAGATCTCAAGCACGACGTAGATGCCTTCCCACTTGTGGTTGATTTCGTAAGCGAAACGCCGACGACCCCAACGATCAGTCTTCTTGACGTTGCCGCCACCAGCCTCAACAAGCGTGTTGACGTTGGCGAGCATCGCATTGACTGCAGTGTCTTCGACGTCTCCGTCGAAAATAACCATGAGTTCATACGCTCGCATGAGCGCATCACCTCCCTCTGGATCCGGGCCGCAGGACGGGAACCGGAGCCCCGAAAGCTCAGGGCAGGGCTTCAATTGGAGATCGAACCCTATAGGAGAGGGCCCCGAACTCCCAAGAGCGGTTCGGCCCGTTCAGCAGGAAGCGCCCAATGAGACGGTGGCGCCGGGCCTGATTCCCCAGTCCTGGAGCCGTCCTTGGGCCATTTCGATGGCCAATCGGTAGGGGCGGACCGGCGAAAACTTGGGGCAGCTTGTGACGTTGGCCGGGCACGGATCCATATCGGCAGAGCCAATCACAGCGCCTTCCGCATCAATCCATGCGATCGAAAGCGGCAGCAATGTGTCCTTCATCCAGAACGTTCGGTCGGAGTCGGCATCGAACGAGAACACCATCGCCTCGCCACTAGCAATCAACAGCTCGTTACTTTCCGAAAGACCCTGCTGACGTTCCAATTCGCTATCGGCCAACCACACGCAATGCTCTTCAACCGTGCCATCAGCATGGCGAATGCGCAGCGTGACTTTCGTGAACCCCTGCGCGCGCAGGGACGCCTCGGCGGTCATGACCGCTTCCTGCTGTGATTGCTCCGTTGACGAAACATCCGAACCGCATCCACTGAGCAATGCTGCGGTCGCAACAAACACGACGACGGCAACAACCGTTCGCCGCTTCATTGGTCAGACCGGAGAAATCGGCGTGCCGTACAAACTGAGTGTTTCGGCCGCACGAGCTTCAAGCGAATAGCTCTCGGCAGCGGACGGGAATCGTCCGGTCCGCACATCGTCGGCATACGCGCCAAGAGCGCGAACACCTTCGGCACCGAGGTCGGCGTAACGACGAACAAACTTGGGAAGCACGCGGTCTTCAATGCCAAGCACATCGTGAAAGACGAGGACCTGTCCGTCGCAACCGGCGCCTGCGCCGATACCAACGGTAGGGACGTCGATCGATTCAGTAATCATGCGGCCGACCTCGTCGGGCACACCCTCGATAACAATCGCAAAACATCCAGCATGCGCAAGGGCTTTTGCATCTTCAACGAGCGCTAGCGCCGCTTCGTGCTTGCGACCCTGAACCTTGAAACCGCCCATCGTGTTGACCGATTGCGGGGTAAGTCCGATGTGACCCATCACCGGAATCTCGGCGTCGATGAGCGCTTCGATCATGGGAAGACGCTTACGTCCACCTTCAAGTTTCACGGCCTGCGCGCCGGCACGAATAAGTGAGGCAGCGTTTGTCACTGTGTCGGCCACCGACACGTGGTAGCTCATCCAGGGCATATCGGCGACAATCAGCGAAGCCGGCGTTGCCCGAGCAACCGCGGCGGTGTGATGGGCCATGTCGGCAACGGTGACCTGCAACGTGTCTTCATAACCAAGAACAACCATCGCAACGGAATCACCAACAAGAATCATGTCGATGCCTGCAGCATCGGCCATCCGCGCACTTGGCGCGTCGTACGCAGTGACCATCACCAAAGGGACATCACCGCGTCGAACCTTGCGGCCCTGCACCGATGGAACAGTGATTCGCGCGCTCATTGGAGCCTCCTGACCGTCCAGTGCCCCTCGGCTACCGGCGGATGTCCACGACGCTATCGGGCCATCGCACTCACCACAAAGATGGTGCGAACTCGTTTGCCTAGGGCGGGGCCGTCGTGGTGGTTGCAGGGGCGGTTGTGGACGAGGTCGAACTCGTCGTCGAGGTGCTTGTGGACGAGGTGGTGGTCGACGGCTTCACCGTTGATGACGTTGAAGAACTAGAGCTACTCGTCGAACTGGATGTCGAACTGGTTGATGACGTCGATCCCAGGTTGGTGCCGTCATCGGTGGGATAGGGGAACGGACATGACGAGGTCCCTTTCGTGGCCACCGTCATGTACTTCTTCCAAATCGTGGCGGGAAACGAGCCACCGGTCACCGAGATTCCGTGCACCGATTTCATGAATGTGCCATCGGGATAACCAACCCACACCGCTGTGGTCAGTTTGCAGGTGAAACCCACAAACCAGGCATCACGATTGTTCTCCGTCGTTCCCGTTTTGCCCGCAGCGGGCTGACCGATGCGGGCGCCCGTGCCGGTGCCACCTTCGACGACCTGATTGAGGATGTAATTGACCTTGGCCACATCTTTGGCATCAAGGACCCGTTTGCGAATGACTTTGTTCTCATAAAGAACGTTGCCTTTTGCATCAGTAACTTTGGTGACAACCGTTGGCTTGATGTGCTCACCGTTGTCGGCCAATGTCGAATAACCCGAAGCCATATCCAAAACCGACACCTCGCTCGTACCCAGTGTCAGCGCCGGTACCGCTTTAAGGGGGCTCGTGATTCCCATTTGCGTTGCGAGGTCAGCAACGTTCTTCGGACCAACATCCAACATCAATTGGGCATAGGCCGTATTCGAAGATTGCATCGTGGCCGCGATGAGATCGAGTTGCCCAAGACCGGCATCGGCATAATTGCCGACGCTCCAATCGCGTCCGCCATCGGCCTTCGGAATCGAAATTCGCGACGGAGCGTTGTATGACTTCGACATTGGCATGTCTTGGTTTATTGCTTCGGCCAGTGTGAACGCTTTAAACGCTGATCCTGCTTGCCGGCCAGCCCCACCACCTTCAACGCCGACAGCGAGATTCACCTTCGAGTACTTACCTGTTCCACTGAAATCAAGGCCCCCGATCATTGCCCGAACCGCACCGATGTCATCAATCGACACCAACGCAGCGGCCGGATCGTTTGGTCGATTCAGCGTTGACGTAATGGCTAGTGCCGCAGCACCTTGATCTTCTAAATCCAGTGTTGTGTACACACGAAGTCCACCGCCATAGACCTGCGCGTCGGTGAACCCGCCCTCGGTAATCAGCCAATAACGCACATAATCGACGAAGTACTCCGTGCCCCACTCGGTGCGGGCGACGTTTCCGTAACTGTTCTTCGTGCTGCGAACCAGCACATCGCTCCAGTCGTTCGCCTTCGCCGCAATTGCTTCCTCTGTTGTAATTGCGCCGGTCAGAACCATTGCGTCAAGCACCGAAGCGCGACGCTCGATCGCCGTTTGGCGGCTGCGCTGAGCTTTCGGATCGTTCTCTGGCAACTTCGCATCGGCGGTTTCGGGGGAACGAATCAGTCCAGCGAGATAAGCCGCCTCGGGCAACGTAATTTGATCAAGGTTCTTGCCAAAATAGACACGCGTTGCTGCCTCGATTCCGTAGGCGCCGCGGCCGAGATAAATTGTGTTGAGGTAGCGAGTGAGAATTTCCTGTTTTGGAAGTTCACGTTCAACCTTCACCGCCAGCGACGCTTCTTTGATCTTTCGGGTGATCGTGCGTTCTTGCGTGAGGTAAACGTTCTTCACATATTGCTGCGTGATGGTTGACCCACCCTGAGAAACACCACCGGCTTGGAGGTTCGTCCATACGGCGCGCAGGATGCCGGCCGGATCAACACCGCCGTGCTCAAAGAATGTTCGGTCCTCGGCCGCGAGTACCGCATCGACCACAACCTGAGGAATTTCGTTCCAATCCACCGAGGTTCGGTTCACTCCGCCAGACAGTTGAGCGATGGAATTGTCCGCAACACACCCAGAGGTCACTTCGGAAGAACACATGAAGGTGGTCTGGAGTAGGGGCGGATCTTTGTCAGGCAGGGGAACCTGGGTAAACAAATACCCCGCACCCGCAAGTAACAAAACCCCAACAAGGCCAAACGCGAAAAACGCTCGACGCCAGCGCCAGAAGATGCTTCGGCGCACGCCGTCAGGCCCGACCTTGCGGGCGGCACGCGTCGAACGACGTCCGGAAGCGGCTGAGCCGCGGGTGGAGGGGGACATGGTGGAAACCGATCAGGCCGAACGGGCCGGATTCAGCAAGAAGGTACGGGCCAAATGGTTCCAATGGCACGCGGGGCAGACTTCGACGACATAACAGGCGAAATCGCCCTCTTTCGAGCGCTTCGTGAAGGCCTTCAGTTCCTTGGCAGTGGTGATACAACGACCAAAGGCGGGCAATCGGGGCCCAAAGACATAGGACACCAAGACCAATGTGTGGTCCTGACAGATCGGGCAGTCCTCACTGGTGGGCTGGCCCACCTCACGGGCGGCACGCACCAATTCGGGGTGGGCATCGCAGACTTCGTGCTGGGCCAACCGACCCTTTTTGTATTCCGAAATGAGGTGCTGACGCGCGAGTCGGTAGTCAATCTCGCCGCCGTTGCCGCTCGGGGCACCGCGGAAGGGTCGTGAGGCGGAACCCATAAGGGCCGAGGCTAGCGACGGGCTGCCCCACTCGCGGTGCAAGCGCTATCGCGCGGTCCACCGACCACGCCGTTGCCCGCGGGAGACTGCCCCCGTGACTGACTACGGATCCTCCCGCCCCTCGGCCAACCCATCGACTTCCTTCCCCGGTCGGGCGGAACTCCCACTCGACACGGTCACCTGGGGTCCCGATCTTCCCGGTGACGATTCGCTGAAACTCCTCACCGCCCCAAAGGGTAAAAAGATCCTTCAACTTGGCGTCGGACTCGGACACAACGCCGTGAGCCTGGCCCTTGCCGGCGCTCATGTCATTGCCGTCGACCATGACATCGCCCGCATCGATGCCGCCCGACAGCTCGCAGAGGTCAATGAGGTCAAGGTCGAACTTCACCATGGCGATCTTGCCGATCTGGCCTTTGTTCGCGCCGACCAAATCGATCTTGCCCTGTCTGTGTATGCACTCGCCCGGGCCGATGATCTTGATCGCGTGCTGCGACAAGTCAATCGAGTTCTTCGCACCGGCGGATCCTTCAGTGTGTCGCTCCCCCATCCGGCGTGGCTCATGCTCGATCACGATCCAATGAACTCGCCGCGCCTTGCTCGTCGCTACGGGGAGGACATGCCACAGGACCTTGATGGCATCGAGATCTACTCACGTTCCGTCGCGGAATTGTTCACTTCGTTCATGCGGGCAAACTTCCGCGTCGATGCTTTAGTCGAACCTGAAGCTCGTTCCGGTCGCGCCATTGTGCCGAGCACGGTGATCATCCGCGGCCGCAAAGACGGCGTCTGACCAAATTCGAGCTAGCTCAGTTCGACTGACGTTCCGCCCACCAGGCGTCGAGGCGTTTCTTCGCTTCATCTTCGCCCAACGGACCTTCTTCCAAACGAAGTTCCAAAAGGAAGTCAAGAGCGTCACCGACATCGCGACCCGGCGTAAGCCCGAGGTAATTCATCACGGCATTACCGTCAAGATCGGGTCGCATGGAAGCAAGTTCTTCGCGCGTAAGCAGATCGTCAATACGCGCTTCGAGTTCATCCATGCGTTTCGCAAGCTCTTGCGCTTTGCGTTCGTTGCGCGTGGTGCAATCGCAACGGGTGAGTTCAATCAATTCAGGCAATAAATCGCCTGCATCACGAACGAATCGGCGAACCGCTGAGTCGGTCCAACCCATCTTGTACGTATGGAAACGAAGGTGAAGAAACACCAAACGGCTGACTGCTTCAACGTCTTCGCTTGAATACTTCAGCGCCTTCATACGCTCTCTCGTCATACGCGCGCCGACAACTTCGTGATGATGGAACGACACGCCCGCTTCGCCGATTGCTCGCGTGCGCGGCTTTCCAACATCGTGATACAGCGCCGACAAACGCACCAAACGATTCGTGCTCGTCTTACCGATGACGGCAATCGTGTGTGTCAACACGTCTTTGTGTCGGTGAATCGGATCTTGTTCCAGACGCATGAGAGAAAACTCAGGAAGGAATTGATCCATCAATCCGGTATCGGCAAGGAACCACAAACCTGGCGTTGGATCCTCAACAACCATCAACTTGTCGAACTCGTCGCGAATACGTTCCGCCGAAACGATCGACAGTCGCTCGCACATCGACGTTGCCGCAGCGCGCAATTCCTCATCGGGAGTAAGTCCGTAACCCGAGAGGAATCGAGCAGCGCGCAACATGCGCAACGGATCGTCAGAGAACGACTCTTCCGGCGCCAGCGGCGTTCGTAAACGGCCGGCAGCAAGGTCTTCGGCTCCACCAAAGGGATCGATAAGCACGGGGTCGGGCAAAGACAACGCCATCGCGTTCACCGTGAAATCCCGACGAGACAGATCGGCGTCGATCACGTCGGAGAACACGACTTCGGGTTTGCGAGATTCAGGGTCGTACGCCTCGGCCCGGTGGGTGGTGATTTCGAACGTCCAGCCGTCTTTCTGACAGCCAATCGTGCCGAATCGCTCTCCCTGGCTCCACACTGAATCAGCCCAGCCATTAACCAATCGCTTGGTTTCCGCCGGAAGGGCGTCGGTGGTCAGATCGATATCCCGACCATCGCTCATATCCCGGCCCAGAAGCAGGTCGCGGACAACCCCACCGACCAAATAGAGCTTGTATCCCGACGCGGCAAAGCGCTCAGCCAGCGGGCTCGTTCGCTCAAGAACAGGAAGAAGACGTTCGGGAATCACCGGGCGGAGGCTATCGGGGCAATCCCCGTTGGCTGGCCCATCGGGTTGGACAACTGGCACAGAGGAAGCGGCCGAGTCACCGGGCAAAGGAGCAAAGCGGTCATGGGTCCTAGGCTTGAGACGAGGCCATGCGACGCACAGACACCATCACCGGACATTCCGACCGCATGCGGATCGGCCCGTGGAGGGGCGACCCCGCGCTGGCTCTGCTCAGCCCGACCCCGGGTGCTCCTCCCTCTCCCGAAGCCTTACATCGTGCCGTCGTCTCGATCGCCGATGCCGGATATCGCTCTGTGCTGACACCGGCGCTGACCTTCCCGGAACAACCCGTCTTCCTCGACTACGGGTTTTCCGTACACGAACGGCTGCACCTTCTCCGTCACGAATTGTTCAATCTCCCCAGCGCCACAGCGCCACATACCCACCTTCGTCGAGGCCGCTCTCGCGACATTGAGGCCGTGCTCAATCTCGACGGTCTCGCCTTCGATGGCTTTTGGCGCTTCGACCTCAACGGTTTCCTCGACGCCCGACACGCGACACCGCGTTCTCGTTTCCGCGTTGCGTGCGTGAATAACTGCGTTGTGGGTTATCACATCACCGGAGTCGCCCGACGGCTTGGGTACCTCCAACGGCTCGCCGTCCATCCAGATTTTCACGGCCGCGGTATCGGCACCGCACTTATTGGCGATGCACTCGGTTGGTGTCGTCGTCGCGGATGTGAATCCGTGCTCGTCAATACACAAGAAATCAATGAACGAGCACACTTGTTGTATCGACACCTCGGATTCACCGATGAACCCAACGGATTAGCGGTCTTGGACTTCACTTTCGCGAAGAGTGACGGCTCTTGATGCGTCGCGTTCTTTCCCTACTCGGAGTTGCTGCGCTGCTCTTGGTGATGTGTCCTCGTGGCGTAAGCGCACAAACCACGCCGGCACCTCATCAACTCACTCTGGTGCGCCAAACCGCCTTTGTCGGACCGAATGGAACATTTACTGCAGAAGTCTCAACTGGCAATCTCCCCGCAAATACAAAACTCGATCTCGTCATTTACAACGCCATTACGACTCGAAGTCGACTGAATCGAACAATTGCAGGTGAGCAGCTCGGTAGCGCGTTGTTCTCAACGCCGGAAACAGTTCTCAGCGCAGACCGTTCTACAACAACGCTTTCACTTCCCATAGATGAGCAGTGGCCCGCGCGGGAAGGTGGCACCGTACTGAGCCAAAGTGGGATTTATCCCGTGCGTATTGAAGCAACTGCACCAAATGGTTCTCGACTCGACAGCATCGTTACGCATTTGTTGCGCCTACCTTCAGAAACCACTCCAACGACACCTATTTCTCTTGCAACAACTGTCGTCATCGACGCGCCGCTCGAAGTGAGTCCAGATGGTTTCCCGCGACTCTCTGACACGCAACTCGTTCGGGCTGGCGAACAATTCCGCATTTTGGGGGGCTCGACGTCAACGCCGCTCACGCTCGCTGCGACACCTTTTGTTGTCCAAGCCCTCAATGATGCTGGTGATTCTTCGGTTCGGCCCGAAAGCCAAACTCGACAAACCTTAAGTCGCCCCTTCGTTTCAATTGATTCCGGCTCCCTCATGGCCGGCGGTCGCGGATCGGTCATCGAAACCGAATACGCCGCCGGCGACAGCGTCCTCTCTGCAGCCTTTGCCGCTGCCCCTGACCGTCGGACACAGGTGATCGACCCATCTGTCACTCCCGCGGCAATTGATCGGTTGGCCGCACTAGGCACCCGCTCAGTGGTGCTCCAGTCCTCGCAACTTCGATCCGCAGTCATCAACGATGAATCATCAGTTCTCACAAACCGATTCGTCATCGAAGGCGAAAATGGAACCTCCTTCGCAGCCATGGCGAATGACGACACAGCCTCTTCGCGCTTAGTCCTTACAAAGGATCCTGTTCTTGGGGCCCACCATGCCCTCGCCGAGATCATGATGCTTCACCAAGAACAACCCGGAGCGAACCGAGGCGCCGCTCTCACAATTCCGGCCGGCACTGACACAGCGGCATTCAAGGCATTTCTGGCCGGACTCTCGACAACAACTGGTGCGGCAAGTGGTTCCACCGGAAACGCCGTGATCCAACCGGTCACCCTCGACGACCTCTTCGCTCGCACCGCAGTCGCCACCGCTTCGCAGAAACCAATCGTTCGAGAGTGGACGAGCACCGAACCGACCGAACTCGGGGTGTATGGCATCGAACTCGAACAAGCCCAATGGAACCTGCTTGGGCTGCAGTCAATGCTTCCCGAAGGTGGCGAACTGATCACTCCCATTGAGCGAACGATTCTTGCTTCGGCCGAGACGACACTGAATCCCTCTGACCGCGTCGCCATCCTCAACAATGCCGACTCGCAACTCCAGGCACTGAGTGCAGCAATCAGCCTCCCGACCTCTCAGAAGGTCACCCTGACCTCGAGTAGCGGGAAGATTCCATTGGTGATTACCAACGCATTGCCCGTTGAGGCATTGGTACAGATCACCGTGAGTAGCCCCAAACTCGAGTTCCCCGAGGGCACCTCCTACGAAATCGCCCTTTCTCCATCCAGCACTACACGGACCGATATCTCCGTCACCACCCGAGCCTCAGGTGCCTTCCCCCTCGATGTGGAAGTCGCCTCCTCGGGTGGAGGATTACTCGTCGCATCCAGCCGAATCGATGTCCGCTCAACGGCGATTTCCGGGTTCGGGCTCTTCGTCTCGGTGGTTGCCGGACTCTTCTTGCTGGTGTGGTGGGCCCGCCATTTCCGCCATACACGCCGAGCCCGCGCCCTGGTCGCCGCCGACGAACCATCACCGAGCCCGGGTGGATGACTAGCGTCGTAGCGTCACCGATCCAACGGGAGCACCATGACCGGCGTCCACATCGTCACCGATAGTTCGTGTGACTTAACCGAAATTGAAACGACAACCAACAGTATTGGGGTCGTACCACTGAGCATTCGCTTTGGCGACGAAGAGTTCATCGACCGCGAAGAGCTCAGCGCCGACGCTTTCTACGCAAAAATGGCGAGCACCGGATTGCTTCCGGAAACTGCTGCCCCTTCACCCGGTCGCTTTGAGCAAGCCTTTCGCGGTGCTGCCGCTGTCGGCGCGAACGCTGTGGTGTGTATCAATCTTTCCGGTGAACTTTCCGCGACTGTGCAATCGGCGCGCAATGCCGCCACCGCCGTTGCCGGAGACATCGATGTTCGCGTCATCGACAGTCGATCCCTTACCGGTGGTCTCGGAACAATGGTGCTCGAAGCGGCTGCGGCCGCCCGCAACGGTGCCGATGTCGAGGCCGTTGTCGCACTTGTCGAGTCCATGATTCCGCGCACCGAGATCTATGGCGGGCTCGACACCCTTGAGAATTTGAAAAAAGGTGGCCGCATCGGCAGCGCGAAGGCCCTTCTCGGATCAATGTTGTCTATGAAACCAATCATTCACATCGCCGATGGCGCAGTGGAAGAAGCAGGCAAACAACGCACCCGTAAGCGCTCGCTCGAATGGATGCGCGATCAACTCTTCGCCGAAGGGACCGTCGAAAAACTTTCGATCCTCCACGGTCAAGCTCCCGACATCGACGCGTTCCTCGACATGATCTCCGAGCGTTATCCCCGTGAGCAGATTCGTTTGGGCACGATCGGCGCCGTCATTGGAACCCATGGCGGTCCCGGCGTCATCGGCATGTGCTACCTGCGTCCGTGATTCAACGCTGCTCTGACACCGCGTGAACGCGGACGACACTGGGCAACCACCCGCGCAACAATCTGGCCGCGCACTCGCGGGACGCGTTCTCGCACAGCGATATCAATTGCAATCCCAATTAGCCGTTGGCGGAATGGCAGAAGTGTGGGAAGCCAACGACCTCGTGCTCGGTCGCGCTGTCGCAGTGAAAATTCTTCATCCCCAGTTCGCGAATGATCCCGTGGTACGGCAACGCTTTCACATCGAAGCAGTCGCAGCCGCAAGGCTCGTTGACCCATCAATTGTTGCAATTTATGACACTGTCGACCTCGACGGATGCGACGTGATCGTCATGGAACTTGTTCGTGGTCGCACGCTGCGCGACTTTCTCGACGAGCGCGGTGCACTTGATCCGATCGAAGTCGTTCACATTGGCGCAGAAGTTGCCGGAGCGCTCGCAGTTGCTCACAAAGCAGGCGTCATTCATCGCGACATCAAGCCCGCGAACATTCTCCTTTCCGATGACGGTCGCGTTCTGGTAACCGATTTCGGCATCGCCAAGGTTCTCGATGAACCCGACCTCACTCGTACCGCTCAGGTTCTCGGAACTGTGAAGTACCTCGCCCCCGAACAGGTTGAGGGTGGTCCAGTCGATGGGCGAACCGACCTCTATGCACTAGGCGCCGTTCTCTACGAAGCGGTGTGTGGTGAAGCACCCTTTCGCGCCGAAACTCCCGCAGCACTTGCGCTTGCTCGCATGCACCGAGATCCCACGAAACCATCACTCGTCCTCACGGAAATTCCTGCAGACCTGGAAACAACCGTGATGCGTGCAATGTCTCGCGCACCTGGTGATCGGTTCGCTTCTGCAAATGACATGCGAGCCGCTCTCCTCTCAACGCGCCTTGAAGTGTTGGCCGATCCCGATACAGATTCCGCAGCCGTCAAAGTTCGCACTCGGCCTCCACGATCGAAGCGAGGACGATCTGGGATTCTCGTCACGCTCGTTGTCGTCGGGGTCCTTCTCCTCATTGCGTTGCTCGTTGCAAATACCGATGCCGGACGAACTTTTCTTTCCAATGCACCAACAACGACGGCGACGACACCGCGCCAACTGGCAATCTCAACCGCTCATTCGTTCGACCCCTCCGACAGAACCGGTTTCGAAAACGAGTCCGCCGCCATGAACGCCGTCGATGCGGACTCGCTCACCTCTTGGTCGACCGAGACGTACACCTCCCGCAGGTTTGGGAACCTCAAAGCCGGCGTCGGTCTTGTGATTGATCTCGCTGCCGAAGGCATCGTGGGCTCAATTGCAATCGACTCACCATCGAGTGGATGGTCAGTTGAGGCCTATGTCGCAACCGGCGCACCAACCACGCTGCCCGGTTGGGGTCCGGTCGTTACATCGGCGACAGACATCAGGGGTTCGGTGACTCTTGACCTCCGCAAAGCGCGGGGCAACGCAATTCTGCTGTGGATCACCGAACTCAAGGACACGCCGCCGTGGCAGGTCACCATCACCGACGTGATTGTCACCTCCTAACCCCGGTGCTTCGTGGGTAGGATCGCATCTATGGACACGGGCTCGGACGCGTCAACCAATGGCAGCACCGAATCAACCGCTTCAACGCCACCGCGTTCGATTCCATCGGTTGGAGCGGCATCTTCACTGATTGGCGGCGACTGGCCGGCCCAAGCCGCCGACGCCATCGTCAACGCAGTCGAAACCGTGCGCGACCGCACGACTACCCCGATCATGAAGATCGCCCGCGGTTTGGTTTTCGGTGTCTTCGCCGGAACCATCATCGTCGCCATCGTGGTCCTAGCAATTATCGGCGCCATTCGACTCCTCGACGAAGTCCTGCCCTCAGGCGTCTGGTTGCCCTATCTCATTCTCGGAGTGTTGTTTGCTGTGGTCGGAGCCCTTTTGTTCCGCCGTCGCAACGCACCCGCCCCGGCACCTGCCGTCGGGAAGACCTCAAAGCGCTGAGTTGTCGCACCGCTCACCCCATCCCCCATCCCCCGACATGGTCCGCGTTGATCATTGAATTCCGGAGTTCCTTGTGCCTGAGATTCGTAACGTCATCATCATCGGTTCCGGTCCGGCCGGCCTGACCAGCGCCATCTATACCTCTCGCGCCAACTTGGTCCCCCTACTCATCGAAGGTGAACCGTCCTCGACGAGCGATCAGCCTGGCGGTCAGCTCATGCTCACCACCGAGGTCGAAAACTTTCCTGGTTGGCCCGACGGCATCATGGGTCCCGAACTCATGATGAAGTTCCGCGAACAGGCCGTGCGCTTCGGTACTGAAATTGTTACCCGCAAAGTGAGCAAGGTCGACCTTTCCGCTCGTCCCTTCAAGGTCTGGATCGGTGATACCGACGCCGCCGAACCAACGCACCTCGCGCAGTCCATCATCGTTTCGACCGGTGCACGTTCACTCATGCTCGGGCTTGAAGAGGAAACCCGTCTTCTCGGTCATGGCCTCTCGACCTGTGCCACCTGCGATGGTTTTTTCTTCCGTGATCACGACATCGCCGTTGTTGGCGGCGGCGATTCGGCCATAGAAGAAGCGCTTTTTCTTACAAAGTTTGCCAAGACGGTCACGCTTGTTCACCGCCGCGACGAACTGCGCGCCTCGAAAATCATGCAAGACCGTCTCTTTGCCAACGAGAAAATACGATTCGCGTGGAACTCCACCGTGACCGCTATTCAGGGCCAACAAACCGTCGAGGGAGTCACGCTTACCGACACCATTACCGGTGAAGAACGCCCCCTCGCCGTCACCGGCGTCTTCGTGGCCATCGGCCATCGGCCCAATACCGACCTGTTCGCCGGTCAACTCACCACCGACGAAAACGGTTACCTCGTGACCCACAACGGTTCCCTCACCAACATCGAAGGCGTGTTTGCCTGCGGCGATGTCCAAGATCACGTCTACCGCCAGGCCATTACTGCGGCTGGCTCAGGGTGCATGGCAGCAATCGATTGTGAGCGATGGCTCGAGGCCAACGTCCACTAATCCCTGACTGGGCTTCGATCTCGCTGCTCGGGAATCAAACCGACCCGCGGTAGCGTTGTCATCATCACCGCAACTCCTTTGGGAGATGCACAACGATCTGCTGTGCTCAGTTAGCGAACACTTCCATCGAACGTTTGTTCGATGGAAACAGATCTCATCCAATTGGTCGGCGCTCGCTGGCCACCACGTGAACGAGGAACCATGTCCGAAAACATCGCCACCTATACCGATGCCACATTCGATGAGCAGATTGGCTCATCGGCTGTCCCCGTCGTCGTTGACTTCTGGGCCGAGTGGTGTGGCCCCTGCAAGATGGTCGCCCCCATCCTTGAAGAGATCGCTGAAGAGCAGGCCGGCAGCCTGGCCATCGCCAAACTCAACGTGGACGACAATCCCGATATTGCCCGTCGCTTCGGCGTCATGAGCATTCCCACCATGATCGTGTTTAAGGACGGTCAAGAGGCCGCCCGCATCGTGGGAGCAAAGGGTAAGTCGCAGCTTCTCGACGATTTCAAGCCGTTTCTCTAGGGCGCTGCAATCGTCGACAATTGTCGGCACCCAAGTGCGAGAACGACGAAGGCCCCAGTTTCGACTGGGGCCTTCTGCATTTTCAGATTCGAGATCGCAATCAGCACCAAACATGCCGTTTGTGGTTGACCACAGCCTCATCCACAGGCTGTGCAGAACCCTTCACCAAAGGTTTTGGTGGAGGTTTGTTAGTCCATCGGCTCTTTGCCGTCGACAATAACTCGGTAGACGCGCTCAAGATCCTCGAGGGTTGAGAAGTCGATGACGATACGTCCCTTGCGCTGACCCATCGACACTGCAACCCGGGTATCGAGGTGGTCGGAAAGCATTTCCTCGAGCTCAAGCAAGGGGGCGGGTCGTACGAGCGCCGGTGGCTTTGTCCCGGCAGGGGTCGTACCTCCCGCCTCGGGCTCGGGCGTGCCCCCGTGCTCACGCACTCGGTCCTCAACCTCGCGAACCGTGAGTTTCTCCGAGACGATGGCCTTGGCCAACTTCTCTTGGAATGCCCGATCAGGAGTTCCGAGCAACGCGCGAGCATGGCCGGCCGACAACTGTCCTTCACCCAAGAGGCGCTGAATGCTGGTCGGCAACTGAAGGAGACGCATGGTGTTGGCAACCGCTGAACGGCTCTTGCCAACACGGGTGGCCACCTGATCTTGGGTGAGCTTGAACTCTTCAATGAGCTGCTGATAGGCCGCCGCTTCCTCGAGAGCTCCGAGATCTTCTCGGTGGAGGTTCTCGACGAGGGCCTGTTCAAGCGACCCTTCGTCCTCGGCGGTACGAACGATGGCGGGAATGGTCTGAAGGCCAGCTCGCTTGGCCGCACGCCAGCGCCGCTCCCCCGCGATCAGTTCGTAAGAATCCTCCCCCAACTCGCGAACAAGAATGGGCTGAAGAACACCGACGGCACGAATCGACGCTGAGAGGCTGACAAGCGACTCCTCATCGAAATGGCTTCGTGGCTGGTAAGTATTTGCCACGATTTCCGAAAGGGGGAGTTCTCGCAGGACCGCGTCGCTGTCCTGAAGGCGTTCCGTGGTCGGGATGAGAGATCCGAGACCTTTACCGAGTCCGCTGCGGCGTGCCACCACTTACCTCCTTGGCCAACTTCCGGTAGGCAGTTGCCCCCCGGCTACTTGGATCGAATGTGATGATTGGTTGTCCGAATCCGGGGGCCTCTGAAAGACGCACCGAACGGGGAACGACTTCCCGGCAGACCTTGTCACCGAAATGCTCACGCACGTCCGCCACAACACCATCGGAAAGGTTGGTTCGGGCGTACATCACGAGCACGATGGCGCTGATCTCCAACGCCGGGTTCAGACTCTTCTGGATGAGCGCCACGTTCTTGGTGAGCTGCGTCAAGCCCTCGAGGGCGAAGTATTCGCACTGAATGGGGACGAGCACCTCAGTAGCTGCGGCCATTGCATTCACCGTAAGAAGACCCAACGACGGGGGACAATCGATCAGCACAAAGTCGTAGTCGTCCTTGACTGAATCGATCGCCATCTTGAGTCGCATCTCGCGACTGAAAGCAGGAACCAGTTCGATTTCGGCTCCCGCCAAGTCCAGGCTGGCTGGGGCCACAAACAGATTCCGGACCACGGTGCCTTCAATGCAGTCCTCGAGGGGAACGTCGTGGAGGATCACGTCATACATCGAGGACTCAAGGGACCGGATATCGACCCCCAAGCCCGTTGAGGCATTGCCCTGAGGGTCAAGATCAACCACAAGGGTCCGATAACCCAACTCGGCGAGACAGGCACTGAGGTTGATCGAGGTCGTGGTCTTCCCCACGCCACCCTTTTGATTGGCAACAGCGATAATGCGGGGCAATGTTCGCTCCGCAGAGATTGGTCGAGCTCCCTCGACCACCGCTTCGGCAGCAGAGAGGTTCGGCGGCATCTTCACGCCGCGCTCTCCCCCGTCCTTCGCGCTAGCAGTTTCGTCAGATTCCATGCGTCCCAACTCGGATTTGGCGGCACACACCGCAGTCGGAGAGCAACGATCGCTCTACGCGATGAAGCAACTGCCATCCTGCCCGCCCCGGCCCCCCGGGTCAAGGATTGCCCCAATTCCCCCAAATCTCCGCCCGTAAGGGTCAGGGCTGGCTGCACTGTTCCACGTGAAACAGCGTCGGGAGCGCCCTCGGCCTCTCCCAGTTCTGTTTCACGTGAAACAGGCAGGGCTGAGGTAGGGCCTAGAACAATGGCCGCTTCGCTGGCATGCCCACACGGCGGGGATAGGTGTCGGGGCAAAGGCTGACCTGTCGAAGCCTTCGCATTCCTGGCACGGGGGAGCCTTCGTCAAGCAATCCGAGCGGGGCCAAGCCATCGGCGGGCCAGCGGTTGGTTTCTTCCGGGGGTTCGCTCACGACCAGAACGCCGTTGAGTCGCAGCAGAGGAGCAGCGCATTCGGCAACGGTGGCCGGGGGACCAAAGGAGCGGGCCGTGACAGCATCGGCCTGAGCTCGCCACTGCGGGGAACGACCGGTGTCCTCGGCCCGAGCCAATTCAGCCACGACTCGGCCCTCCCAGTTCAATGCCACAATCGCCTCGGCCAGCAGAGCCGCCCTCCGCTCAAGAGAATCAAGCAGAACAACCCTGAGGTCGGGTCGGGCCTCGGCAATCACCAAGCCGGGGACGCCGCCCCCTGAGCCCAAATCAATCAGTAACGAACCTTCGCCAAGGTCCTGAAGGGCAGCAACGAACCCTTCGGCGTGGGACACATGATCAAGCACCGGGCCTGGGCCAAGAACGCCGAGACGTCGAGCTCGCTCAAGAACCTCGAGAAGTGGGGGAGAAGGCTGCACCCGGCTATTGTCGCATCCGCACATGGAGGTATCAGGCATGACCGAGACTCCGGGCTTCCTTGCGTCCAAAAACAACAATGGCCCCGCACGAGGCGGGGCCATTGGAACAAACGGGGATGATGATCAGGAAGGAATGATCACCACTCGGCGACGGGGTTCGTCGCCTTCCGAAATCGTCGACACGCCCTCGAGAGCATTGACGGTGTCATGCACGACCTTTCGGTCAGCCGAGCCCATGGGCTCAAGTGCCTTCTGTACGCCAGAGGAGCGGACTTCCTCGGCCACACCCTGGGTGAAGCGCTCAAGCGCCTCGCGGCGGCGTTGACGGTAACCAGCGACGTCGAGACGAACTCGGCCAGCAGCGGTTCCAGAAACCTTGCGGTGGATGACCGTTCGGGAGAGTTCCTGAATGGCGGCAAGGGTATTGCCCTTGGGTCCAACCAGGATTCCGAGATCACGTCCTTCGACGCGAACCTCGCTGGTGTCGTCATCAATCGACACCGCTTCCACGCGGCCCTCAAGGTCAAATGCATCGACGAGGCCATCAAGGAACTCGGTAACGATGCGGGTGTGTTCAGCAAGATCGACATCAACAGTGTCAGTCACAGTGGTGTTTTCCTTCTCGGTGGGCGAGGCCTTCTGAGCGCCACGGCGGCGATCAGGGCGTTTGCCATTGGATGCTGGTGCTGCCGGAGTTTCGTCAACGGCAGGGGTTGCGGGACGCTGCGACTGCTTGCGTCCGCCACCATTGCCACTGCCCTTCTTGCGACGATCTCGTCGCTCAACCTTCGGTCGGGGACTGGTCGGGGCGATACGAGCGCGAACCCGAGCCTGACCCTTCGTCTTTCCAAATAGGCCCCGAGATGGTTCTTCGAGGATTTCAAATTCGGCATCGACCGTATCGACGCCCAATTGATCAAGTGCCGCATCTTTCGCTTCTTCAACGGTGCGGCCGGTGATTTCCACCCACTCCATGTGGTGCTACCTCTTCTTTTTGCGTACCCGAGGTTGCAACGGCTGCGACGGTGATGCATCGCTGGCGTCGGTCGAGGGGGTCGACGGTGTCGACGCAGCGCGATCAGAACCCGTATCGGGTCCCTTGGAAGAATCGCTGCCCTTGGTGTCTCGGGAACTGGTGGTGGTGCGACCGGTAGTCCGGCCGCCCTTGGAGGCGCCAGCTTTGGCTGGTGCCTTCGTCGAGCCCTTCGTAGCGCCACCCTTTGCGCCGGCATTCTTCGCCGGACGTGAGGTCGCACTGATCGACTTCGACTTTGACTTTTTGGCCTTCGGGGCAGCCTTGGGCTGCACACCGAAACCAAACAAATGCTTCCAGGACTTGGTGCCGTCAGGGGCACTAATGCCATAAATGCTCTTCGAGATGAATGCCTGCTGACCGATTCGGTAGATATTGGACACCGCGAAGTACAGGACAAGGCCTGCAGGCAGACCAAACGAAATCACCGGCAAAAAGAACGGCATGATCTTCATGATCATCTGTTGCTGGCTATTGGTCTGCGCTCCAGTCGTACGCCCTTGAATCTGGCGTTGCTGGATGAAGCCCGTGATTGCAACGATCACAATCAGAACCAGGAACGGCAGTGCATGCGCAATGCCCTGGTTCATTGCTTTGCTCGCACTCTCCGATAGATCAAGGCCAAAGGCCTCCATCTGATAGGAGGTTGAGAGATCTTGATACATCTTCGTCGAAGGGTTGATCCAATTAGGATCGAACACACGTTCGAATGCTGGAGCCTTCGTAGGTGTTTCGCCGAGACCGAACTGACTCGAGACCCACCCAGCGTTGGCACCGAGATCATTGGCTCGGCGAGTAAGGCCGCTCAATACTTGGTACAGCACGAGGAAGACGGGCATCTGCACCAAGAGCGGCAAGCAGCCACCCAGAGGATTGATGCTGTTTTCCTTATAAAACTTCAGAAGCTCTTCGTTGAGCTTCTGCCGATCGTCTTTGTACCGGGTCTGAATCTTCTTCATTTCCGGCTGCAATTGCTGCATAACCATCATCGACCGCGTGCCCTTGAGGGTCAGCGGCGTCACGATGATCATCACGACCAACGTCAGCAGGATGATGGCAACGGCATAGTTCCCGGTGGTGTCGTAGAAGAACGCCAATACTGACGCGAAGGCTTTAAAAAACGCTTCAAACGCTTCCATTGACTAAGCGGCCTTCCTATCGGGAACGGGATCCCAGCCGGATCCACCCCAAGGGTGGCACCGACCCAGTCGTCGAACGGACAACCAGGACCCCCGCACGAACCCGTGGACCTCGAGAGCTTCGAGAGCGTAGGACGAACAGGAGGGGACATAACGGCAAGGTGAAACCCTGCCTGCGAACACCCATTGATAGCCGCGCACACCCCGTGCCGTCAGACGCGCAGGGAGAGAACGGCCACGCGACCGGTCAGTTGCGGGCAAAGAATCGTGATTGTGCTGACACGCCTCAGTCATTCGGAGCTCCCTACAAGGCGTTCGAGACAGCTATCGACGTCTCGCAAGAAAACCTCACGAGCGGCAGCCGCGGCACTGGGTTGGATTGCAAAAAACCACACTCCGGAGGGGAAACGGTTCGGATCCTGGGCTCGAACCTCGCTCAGATGCGCACGCACTTGGCGGCGCAAGCGATTGCGAACCACCGCAGTTCCGACGTTGCGGGACACTGCGAACGCGACACGCGGCGGCTCGTCACCGCTCAGTGGAGATGGAGCCAACATGGTCACCGCCACGGTGCCACTTCGGACCCGACGGCCGCGGCGCCGCAGTTCTTGGAACGTGCGGCGGTCACGAACTCGCCAGATCAGGCCGACAGACGTCGACGGCCCTTGAGCCGGCGCGACCGCAGAACATTGCGTCCGGCGCGAGTGGACATGCGGGAACGGAAGCCATGCTTCTTCGCCCGGCGGCGGTTATTGGGCTGGAACGTACGCTTCACGAGGGGCCTCCGCGATCTACCGAACCCAGAAGGGGTCCACAGATCGTTGCTTCATAGACAATGGTTGTGGTGTGGAAACGGGCCCGGCCTGACGCGTGCGCAAGGAGCCCGACACCTGTTCGGGTGCCAACGCTAGAGCGTGGAGGCCCGATGCGGCAACACCGGCGAGGTGCTACGGTCCCACGCCCGTCCACAGGGCCTCGATACCGGCGCTCTTGAGCGGGGCATGCCTGTGTAGAACAGCGGCGGACCACTTCGTGTGGACAGACGTCGGGTTTTCCACAAGTGTGGACGCTGTTGTGGAACTAAACCCATTGTCAGGGGCCTTCGTGCAGGTAGACCAAGCCGAAAAGTTGTGGACGAAGTGCACGGTGGCGCTGCGTGAGCAGGTATCCGAGGCCGTGTGGCTCACAACGTTTTCAATGGTGACCCCCCTTGATCTTCAGGGCACGGCTCTTTCTGTCGCGGTCCCGAGTTCTGTCGTAAAAGAACGGATCGAAACCCGCTACCTAACACTGGTAAATGGCGCCTTGGCCGATATCGGTCAAAGCGGCGTCCTCCTTTCCATCGAAGTCCAAACGGATGTCGCTCCGGCCTCCTCAAACTTCTCCCCAGCCCCGTCCACAGGTTTTTCCGGGGATGTCCCCAACGACACACAGAATCTGTTGACAACTCCGCCCAATCTGGGGACAACCGCTGCTCCAGAGCAGGAACTTGGTCTGCCCGTCAATCCTCGCTACACCTTCGACGCGTTCGTTACCGGCACCTCGAATCGATTCGCTCATGCCGCCGCTCTGAGCGTGGCCGAGACCCCGGCCAAGTCCTACAACCCACTCTTCATCTATGGCGACGCAGGACTCGGCAAAACTCACCTTCTCCAGGCCATTGCCAACTACGTCCGCGAGATCTACCCCGGCCATCAGGTTCGCTACGTCTCAACCGAACAGTTCCTGAATCAATACGTCGATGCGATCCGGCAAAACACCATGCCGGAGTTCAAGAAGCGCTACCGCGAAATCGACGTGCTTCTCCTCGATGACATCCAAATCATTGAGGGTAAAGAGGGGCTCCAGGAAGAGCTCTTCCACACATTCGAATCCCTCTATCAGGCCAACGCCCAGATCGTGCTTTCTTCCGATCGCCCGCCAGATGCCATTTCCACCCTCGAGGACCGTCTGCGAAGCCGCTTCAAGATGGGCCTCATCACCGAGATCAACCCTCCCGAACTCGAGACCCGTCTCGCGATCCTTCGCAAGAAGGCCGAGCGTGAGCCCATCGCTCCGCCTGCAGATGTCCTTGAATTTATTGCCTCGAATATCACCAACAACATCCGTGAACTTGAAGGCGCCCTCATTCGTGTCTGCGCCTTTGCCAGCCTCACCGGCAACCCGCTCACTGTGGAATTAGCCGAAGGTGTCCTTAGCGACATCCTCACTAACACCCAGCCTCGCCCGATCACACCGGCACTCATCCTTGAGAAGACCTCAGAAATGTTTGCTTTCACGATCGATGAGATCCGAGGCCAAAGCCGGCGCCGACCACTGGTAACTGCTCGACAGATCGGCATGTACGTCATGCGAGAAATGACCGACCTGAGCTATCCGGCCATTGCCCGCGAGTTCGGCGGTCGAGACCACACCACGGTCATTCACGCCGTCGAGAAAATCAGTGGGCTCATGAAAGAGCGTCGACAGATCTACGACCAGGTCACCGAACTCACGCAACGAATCAGGAACAGTTGACGCCCGTGACCCTCAATGACCACTTGACCCGAACGCCCGCGCGCAGTTTCGAACGCCCGCGCGGTGGACAACCCGGTGGACCAAGGCGCGCGCGGTACTGCATGAAAAGTGGACGACCAGTAGGTGATCCCCCGCGCTGTCACTCCCACCGTTCAGACTGTGGATCACTGTGGACGACGCAGGGACAACAAAACTGCCATCACGCTGGGACGATGGTGGTTTGTCCACAATCCACAGCCCTTATTACAACTACTACCAATTTCTCATTCTTTTTTACAACTACAACAAGCACCACCGTCTGTCAGGAAAGTGAGCCGACGTGAAGTTCCGTTGTGAGCGAGATCCACTCGTCGAAGCCATCTCCGTAGCGTCTCGTGGGGTCACCACGCGCAGCTCTGGCCGTCAAGCCCTCATGGGCCTCAACCTTGTATTGGTTGGCGATCAACTTCAGGTCACCGGAAGCGATCTTGATCTCACGATCATCGCAATGGCCTCTGTTTCTGGTTCCCGCGATGGAACCGTTCTCGTTCCATCCAAACTTCTTACTGAAATTGTTCGCAATCTCCCCGAGGGTGCGGTCACGTTCGAAGCCGACGAGAACGAAGTTCGAATTGGTTCAGGCAGATCACAGTTCGCTGTGAAAACCATCGCCATCGACTATCCCCCCATGCCAGAAGCCCCCGAATCTGCAGTCACCATCGATGCGGCCTTATTACGTGATGCCATTTCTCAGGTTGTTTCCGCTGCAAGCACCGACGAGTCGCGAAAGTTTGAACTCACCGGTGTTTCAATTGCCGCTCATGGCACCGGTATTCGTTTGGTTGCGACTGACACGTACCGTTTGGCAATCCGTGATCTTCCAGGAACATCAATTCTCACTGAAGGCCAAAAAGTTCTTGTTCCTTCATCGGCACTCAAAGAACTCAACCGACTACTCACAACCGCCGAGAACGTCACGATCCGACTCGCTGAACGACATGTCTCGTTTGAGGTCGATGGCGTCCGCCTGGTGAGTCAACTCCTCGACGGAAGTTTCCCAGATTACGAAAATCTTCTCCCGAAGACTGCCGATTCACATCCCAACCGACTCACAATTGAGCGCGAAACCTTCCTTGAAGCATTGAAGCGAGTTGGATTGCTTTCGAAGGAAAACACCAAGATTCGTCTCGACATCAAGAGCGATTCAGTGGAACTCATTGCGGAAAGCTTCGATGTCGGTAAGGCCGACGAAGTTATTGATGCTCGTCACGTGGGCGAAGAACTCGAAATTTCGTTTAATCCCGAATATCTGCGTGCCGGTATTGAAGCAGCGCCCTCCGATGAAATCACGATCGAAATCTCGCGGCCAACGAGCCCGGTCCTCATTCGCGGCAACGAGACCGACGATTTCTTGTATCTGTTGATGCCGATCCGCAACTGACGTGCGTCTCGCTCGTCTCTGGCTCACCGACTTTCGGTCCTACGCCAGCGCGGATATTGCATTTGCACCGGGACTCACGGCGCTCCTCGGCCAAAACGGCGAAGGCAAAACCAACGTCATGGAAGCCATTGGCTACCTCGCAACATTGTCGTCATTTCGTGGAGCGCCGACCGATGCTCTCGTTCGGGCGGGTGCGTCCTCGGCGGTCGTAAGAGCAGAAGGCGAGCGTGAAGGACGACAACTTCTTATCGAAGCAGAAATAGCTGCTTCGGGTCGCGGGCGCGTTCAGGTCAATAAACAAAAATTGGCACGGACACGCGACCTCCTCGGCGCGTTACGCGTCTCTGTCTTTGCCCCCGATGACTTGGAGTTAGTCAAGGGTGGCCCGGCGGAACGCCGCCGTTATCTCGACGACGCGTTAGTTGCTCGGCGCCCAGCGTTCGATTCATTGCGTTCGGATCTCGACAGGATTCTGCGACAACGGAATGCCTTACTCAAGCAAGCAGGTGGGCGTCTCAGCCCAGAGGTCGAAGCAACGCTCATGGTGTGGGACGCGAAATTCATTGAAACCGGTGAATCTCTCGCCGACGCCCGAAATGAACTCGTTCAGGAACTCGGTCCGGCACTCGATCTCGCCTATTCACAAGTTGCTGGCCGTCCAGTACCGGTGACCGTTTCGTACGACGCGCCATGGCGCGAACAAGGTTTGGCAGAAGCCCTCCAAGCCGCGCGCCGCGACGAACTTCGCCGGGGCGTCTCTCTGGTTGGTCCCCACCGCGACGATCTGGTCTTGCACCTCGAGCAATTGCCATCACGAACCCATGCCTCACAGGGCGAACAACGCTCACTCGCATTGTCACTGCGCCTCGCTGCCCACCGGATCGTGACTAACGCAACTGGGTCACCGCCAATTTTGTTGCTCGACGACGTGTTCTCCGAACTCGATCCGGATCGGAGCGCGGCGCTCCTTGAGCATTTACCGCCAGGCCAAACCGTGCTTTCGAGCGCAGCAGGATTGCCGCCTGGGGCCTCACCGGAATTGGTGTTACGGGTCTCGAACGCAACAATCCGACCGGAGTGATGCAACGAACACAACCCAGCCACCGGGGTGTTTCGATGGACGGTCCCTACACTGCTCTCATGCCGTGGGAACCATTGCCAGATGCATCAACCGGCGATCCCGTTTCGATGCATGCAAGCCTCGATCGCATCGTGCGTCACCTAGGCGGACCGTCAGCCGAAGTCACGACTGGCATTTTTGGTAGGTGGCCGGAACTCGTTGGTGACGCAGTTGCCGCACAAAGTCGACCGGTTGCGATGAAGGGAACAACTCTCGTTGTTGCAGTCACTGATCCAGCGTGGGCAACCCAATTGCGCTTTCTCGAACACGATCTCATCGAACGACTTCAAGTCGAGCTTGGCCAGGACGCGATCGACACCATCGAAGTTCGCGTTCGACCGGAACAGGCCGATTGACCCTTCCGCCACGATGAGCGCGCTGATCATGATTTGCGCGTCGTAATACCCGGAAAACACGCGTGTCGCTGGTAGGATTGTTCGGCTGTGACAGACGCAGTTCGAGCGTCGAATTCGCAGTTTGTACCTGTTGTTCGCTCAATCAAGACACCGGCGAAGTACCGGTAAGGGGAAGCCCAAAGCGTGGCGAAAACCACCGAAGAGTACGGCGCAAAAGACATCACGATCCTCGAGGGTCTCGAGGCGGTGCGCAAACGACCCGGCATGTATATCGGTTCTACCGGTCCCGCCGGTTTGCACCACCTGGTGTACGAAGTCGTCGATAACTCCGTTGATGAAGCAATGGCCGGTCACGCAACGCGCATCGAAGTCACCTTGATGCCCGATGGCAGTTGCGAAGTCTCTGATGACGGCCGAGGCATTCCGGTTGATAAACATCCCGATCCCAAAATGAAGGGCATGAGCGCCGCCGAGGTCGTGCTCACCGTCCTTCATGCCGGCGGCAAGTTTGGCGGCGGTGGCTACAAAGTCTCGGGCGGTCTGCACGGCGTGGGCATTTCCG
>SYBH01000075.1 GCA_005787345.1 Actinomycetota bacterium | reverse complement strand
CGCTCCCTTTCGGAGGTTGTCACCGGAAAGGAAAAGTGAAAGCCCGTGCTCGACGGTGCGGTCGGTACGGATGCGGCCCACAAAGGTGGGGTCGACGCCGGCGGCCATAAGCGGAGTCGGGATGTCAGCCAGTTCCACACCCGGTGCCTTCACCAACAGACGGCGTGCATCTTCCGGGGTGATGGAGTTAGCAAACGAGGCCGAAATCGACAGCGAATGACCGGTGTAGACCGGCACCCGAACGCAGGTCACGGTGACCTCTAGGTCGGGGAGTTCCAGAATCTTGCGCGATTCGTTGCGGAGCTTTTGTTCTTCGTCGGTTTCGCCGCGCCCGTCGTCGACCAATTTTCCGCAGAAAGGAATCACGTTGTACGCAATCGGGGCCGCGAACTTCTCGGGAATCGGCATCTCGATCGCAGTTCCCGACATCGCCAGTGCCGGCGCACCTTCACCGATCTTGCGAATCTGATCGTCGAGTTCCGCCGTACCGGCGAGTCCGCCTCCCGACACTGCCTGGAATGTCGTGACGGTAAGGGCGCGCAATCCGGCTTCGATATCGAGCGGCTTTAGCACCGGCATTGCGACCATGGTCGTGCAATTGGGATTCGCCACGATGTTCTTCGAAATGGAATCGAGCGCGTGCGCATTGACCTCGGGCACAACGAGCGGAACGTCGGGATCCATGCGCCATGCAGAGGAGTTGTCGACGACAACGGCACCGGATTCAGCGACCCGCGGGGCCAACGCCAACGCAGTTCCGCCACCCGCAGAGAACAACACAATGTCGAGGCCGGAGTAATCGGCGGTGTCCGCGTCTTCGACGACGACCTCACCATCGGCCCATGGCAAACGACGACCAGCAGAGCGGGCCGAAGCGAACAAACGGAGTTGAGAAACTGGGAACTGACGCTCAGCGAGAACGGCGCGCATGACGCCACCCACCTGACCGGTTGCTCCGACGATACCGATACGCATAAGGGCGCAAACCCTAGTGGTCGCCCCGCAAGGGTCCACCAACGAATTGTGCGAGTTGCCGCAAATTCCCGAAATAGAGCCTCAAACCCCGGTTGGGGTTAGTCGACGTAGACGGGCCCGTCGGCGAGGCCGAAAGCATCGTGCAAGGCCACTACCGCACGCTGGACATCCGCCTCTGCCACCACGCAGCTCACGCGAATCGCTGACGTAGCGATCATCTCGATGTTGATGTTGTTGGCCGCAAGCGTTTCGAACACTGTCGCAGCAACGCCTGGGTGCGATTTCATACCCGCACCGACAACACTAACGCGCGCAATTGCGGAATCCCCGTTGACGCGCGTCGCGCCAATATCAGCGGTGTGCTGTTCGCAGATTGCTATTGCTGCCTCAAGTTCGCTGTGCGGAACAGTGAACGAAATGTCGGTGACACCATGATCAGAGGTGTTCTGCACGATGAGATCGACATTGATGTTGGAATCGGCAAGAGCGCGGAACATCAGTGCTGCGATACCAGGACGGTCGGCAACACCGCCGATCGTGACTTTTGCTTCATCGGCATCGTGCACAACGGCAGAAACGATTGCCTGTTCCATAGTGTCGTCCTCCTTGGTGACGATCGTTCCGATTTCCCAAGAAAATGCCGAGCGAATATGAAGGTCGACACCGTGGGTGCGGGCGAACTCCACGCAACGCATTGCAGGTTTGGGACAACCGTTTGCCGTCATCTCGAGCAATTCATCGAAACTGATTTTTTCCATCTTGCGGGCGTTCGGCACGATGCGCGGATCGGTGGTGAACACGCCGGTGACATCGGTGTAGAGCTCGCAGGAATCTGCGCCCAACGCGTGCGCAAGCGCAACTGCAGTTGTGTCAGAACCACCACGACCAAGGAATGTCACATTGGCTTCAGGCGATACGCCTTGCGCGCCGCCGACCACCGCAACTCGACCTGCTGCCAACGCTTCAATCACGCGAGCGGGCTTGACGTCGACGATCTTGGCGTTGCGGTAGGTGGAGTCGGTGAGGAATCCGGCTTGTGAGCCGGTAAATGATTCAGCCTCGATACCCGTGTCGGCGATAGCCATGCACAGCAGAGCCATTGCCTTGCGTTCACCTGCAGTCACGAGCATGTCCATCTCGCGACCGGGTCGGGTGTCGGAAACTTCAACAGCGATGCGAAGCAGATCGTCGGTTTCCTTGCCCATGGCCGAAATCACGACTACCACCTGATTGCCCTCTCGCACTGTGCGCGCCACGTGGGCTGCCACAGCGCGCATGCGCTCTGGATCACCAACCGAGGTGCCACCGAACTTCTGAACAAGGAGAGCCACAGGGTGCAACGCTACCGGCCGCCCCGACTCCGCTTCGAATCACTTGTAGGTTCTCCGACCATGGCTCGTACCTCGGACCGTCGTCAGCGACAGTTAGCCCGCCAAAAGGCGCAAACCGCAGCGACCGCTCGACAGCGGAAGGCTCGTCGGCGTACGCAGATCGCCGCGGGTGGAGTCGTAGCCGTCGTCTTACTCTCAACCCTCGGGGCCTTCCTCGGTTCTATGAGTTCGACATCGACATCATCGACATCGTCAACAACCGTGCCTACATCAACCACGTTGAAGAAGTCGGGAATTACCCCACCAGCAGTCGCACTCGGGGCAACGCTCACCGGGGCAACCCCGTGTCCCGCCGAGGACGGCTCTTCCGCTCGAACCACAACGTTTGAAACCGCGCCACCCACGTGTATCGACAACAACTACTTCTACACCGCCACCATCACAACCACGATCGGCGTACTGACGGTGCAACTCAATCCAAAAGTGTCACCACAAACAGTAAACACTTTTGTAGTGCTCGCTCGCTATCACTATTACGACGGGCAACCAATCACCGATGTACGCAGCCGGGCTTCGTTCACCGCAGGCATGGAATTCATCGACGGATCAACACAACCTGGATTTACCATTCCGGGTGAGATCCCGGAAAAGGGAACCGTATTCACCCCCGGGGCTCTTTCGATGGCGCCAGCTTCTGCGTCCAATGGCATCGGAGGCCAACTGGTCTTTGCCACGTTTGATCAGGCCGCCGACAACAATCAACAAGTGACCCCTCTCGGCATCATGCTCAGTGGCGACGCGACACTCACGGCAATGAACCAACTCGCGAGCCAGTCCGGAGAGCCCACTGCCCTGGTCACGATCACCTCCATCTCTGTCGTTCGAAGCGGAGCGATCCCGAGCTGAGCCGCTCCGTTGTGGTGGGTATGGCTCAGCCGATTCATTGGAGCGATCGCCGTCAGCGCCCCCGACTTGCTAGCGTCGCCGCCCGATGGGAACCGCAAAGCGTGAACGCCAAAAGGCCGGACATCAGGCCCGCCTCAATGTTGAACGATCATTGGATCGACGCGATCAGCGACGACGACGACTTTTTTCGATCGTTGGAGCCGCCGTTGTTCTGGTTGCTACCGCAGCGCTATTCATTGGGCTGAGCGATAACACTTCGACGTCGACAACTGCGGCAAGCACCACGACGACCACGCTTGCCACCTCAACCACCGTTTCCGCCGCAACTCTCCCCTCAGCAGCAGGGAAACCGTGTGTCGCGTTCAACGACACACTTCCTGCGGGAGCTCCTGAGGTGACCATGCCGGTTGGTGACGTACCCACGTCACTTGTTGTGACCGACCTCGTCACGGGAACCGGCACGCCAGTCGTCGCTGGAGATTCCGTTACCGTGAACTACATCGGCGTGTCCTGCTCAACCGGAAAGATCTTCGATTCCTCGTGGGCAAACGGAAAGCCAATCACGTTCCCGTTGAACCAGGTCATCACCGGCTGGTCTCAAGGCCTGATTGGTATGCAGCCCAACGGTCGCCGACTTCTCGTCATCCCGCCTGACCTTGGCTATGGCTCAACTGGCCAAAGCGGCATTGCTCCTGATGAATCGCTGATCTTTGTCGTTGACCTTCTTTCGGCATCCACATCGGCCACTCCAGGCACAACACCGAACTAACGCAAACACATTTGCTCAGCTGACAGCCTCTGGGAGCGCGGAGATGTCGGAGAGTTTTCCGTCTCGGTGAACGATCACGTTGCTTTTACCAGCGACGCGCCAACCGCCAGTTCCGATGTCATCAATAACAGCGGTGCATGTCGGCAACTCAAGCAGAACGACACCAGCAGATGCAAGGTCAATCGTGCGTCGAACTTTGTCGGGCGACCATTCGTCGCTGCGCGAAATAACCGCAACGCCGGGCAGTAGCCCAAGCCCAACGGTGAAGGCGCCACCGCGGGTGTCGACCATTGGGTCGCACAGCACATCAGCGCCGGCACCACTGCCTACAAGCGCTGCACCACCACGCCACGAGGAAAGAAGCGCGTCGTACGTCGGGGTGTCTTTCAAGACTGATCTGATGTGCATTGGTGAGACGCCGGTGAGATACAAGAACTTCGCGTTTGCGACTGCAGAGATGTTGTCGGCATCAAGCGCGTCGGTGCGCGTATAAACAGGAACCTCGCGAACGGTTGCGCCCAGCTTCGCAAACCATTCGCGCGCAGCAGCAACACACTTCTGCGGATTTTCATAGGCCCAACCCGTCGCAAGCAATGTCACTTCAGTTGCACCAACAGCGGCTAGCAATTTTGCGTCGAACGTGCAACCTTCCGAAAATTCTCCTCCGCCAACAAGCGCAAGTGGTCCGGTCATTGTTCTACCTCCGAGACGGTGACGACACGGCGAGCACCCACCGACACGAAGTGTCGGAGTGGGACAACGGCTGTCGGCAAAGTGAAACGATCAATATCGTCATTAACAAGATGTGTTGTACGCAATGCAGCAGCGATGTCGCGGCCGACATGAAATCCGCGCACCGAACGGGTTGCCGACCACGGCGCAAGACCCAACACGCGAAGCGTGCCGGGACGAACCACTGGTTCAATGGCAAGCAATCGACCATCTGGCGCCAAGAGCGCGTCGATTGCATTCAGCGAAGCGGTGAGATCGGGAAAGCGAATCAATTCGGCGACAGAGATGGCGATGTCCCATTGGCTTCCACCAGACGCGACTCCGTTGTCGATGGCCTCACGAAGAACGGTCCGAGCGCCGGGATCGGAAAGGTCAAGAACGCGACCACTTGACACAGCCAACGCCTGAGCATGACGCCGGCCAAGTTCGGTTTCGACGGCTTTGGGGAACCGGCGCAGACCTTCGACGATCACTGTTTTGCGGGTCGACACGGTGAGCACGCTAGTGGGGGCACCGATTGCGGCCGCCAGAGTCGGCAGTAAGCGCCGAAACCTACCCAGCGGTAACCTCTGTCGCTCTCCGGAATAGCCGGTGACCAGTGAAAGAGGAATGGCTGTGGCAATCGAACGAATCGGAATCATCGGATCCGGGATTATGGGCTCAGGCATCGCCGAGGTAGCCGCCAGTACAGGACACACCGTGGTACTGCGCTCCCGTTCGATCGACAGCGCCAACGCGATGCTCGCTGGTTTACAGAAGTCACTCGCCCGCCAGGTCGAGAAGGGCCGCCGCGAACAAGCCGACGCCGATGCCATCGCCGCACGCGTCACCGCAACTGCCGACCTTTCCGACCTTGCCGATTGCGATCTTGTACTCGAATCGGTTGTCGAAGACCTCGATGTGAAATTGGCGCTCTTTCGTGAACTCGATGGCATCGTCAAGGCCGACGCCATCATCGCCACGAATACTTCGACGCTCCCGGTTGTCGAGATGGCCATGGCCACCAACCGTCCGGGTCAGGTGTGCGGCGTTCACTTCTTCAATCCGGCACCGGCAATGAGTCTTGTTGAAATCGTTCGCCCGATGACAGCCGACGACACAACCATTGCCGCTGTCACTGCATTCGCACAGGCTTGCGGTAAGGACCCTGTTGAAGTTGCCGACCGCGCCGGCTTCATTGTGAACGCGCTCCTCTTCCCGTATCTCAACAACGCAGTCAAGTTGCTTGAGAACGGCGTTGCATCTCGCGATGCGATCGACACCGCAATGAAGGGCGGCTGCAACTTCCCGATGGGACCGCTGCAGCTCCTTGACCTTGTCGGGCTCGATACTTCGGTTGCCATCCTCGACGCGCTGTATGACGAATTCCGCGATCCGAACTTCTCTCCGGCACCGCGCCTTCGTCGCATGCTGACGGCCGGCCACCTCGGTCGGAAGTCGGGCATCGGTTTCTACGACTACCGCAAGTAAGTCTTCGTCATCGACGATGACCGATTAGTCGTGTTGCCTATCGCGCCACCGCATTCACAGTGGCAATTTCCCGAGCCCGATACCGCCGACGAGAGCGGTCTCGTTGGCATCGGCGCCGACCTCGAGCCAGGCACTGTCCTTGGCGCGTATCGAGCAGGAATCTTTCCGATGCCATTCGACAACGGACCGAACGTTGGGTGGTGGTCACCAGACCCGCGCGGAATTCTCCCGGTTGATGCACTGCACGTTTCGCGATCCCTGCGACAGTCGATGGACCGTTACGACATCACAATCGATACAGCGTTTGATGAAGTTGTTCATGAGTGCGCCAACCCCGATCGCGATGGCGCGTGGATTACATCAGCCATTGACTCCGCCTATCGCGAACTTCACCGATTGGGATGGGCTCATTCGATAGAGACTCGTGACAGGTCGACAGGCGAACTCGTTGGTGGCCTCTATGGCATTCATATCGGTGGACTATTTGCAGGCGAATCAATGTTTCATCATTCCCGAGATGCATCCAAGGTGGCGCTCGTCGGACTCGTCGAACATTTGCGCTTACGGGGCGTGAACCTCCTTGATGTCCAGTGGCTTACCCCGCACTTAGCCAGCCTCGGTGCAATCGAAATCCCCCGCGCCGAGTACCTGTCTCTCCTTGCAAATGCCCTGACTGTTCCCGTTCGCCCCTTCACTTCAGAGGTGTCACCGTGACAAAGCAGCCGTCAGTGGGCGACCATAGAGATATGAGCTCTACCGCTTCTGGAGAATCGATTCGATCCGCCGATCGTCCGTGGATGATGCGTACCTACTCGGGGCACTCAACTGCGCGCGCATCGAACGAGCTCTACCGGACCAACTTGGCCAAGGGTCAGACCGGCTTGTCAATTGCCTTCGATCTTCCGACGCAAACCGGTTACGACCCTGATGATCCGCGCTCACGCGGCGAAGTTGGCAAGGTCGGCGTTCCCGTTGCCCAACTTGGCCACATGCGCGAACTCCTCGAAGGAATCCCCGTTGGCGGGATGAACACTTCGATGACAATCAACGCGACCGCAGCGTGGCTTCTTGCTCTCTATGTGGCCTATGCCGCAGAAAACGGTGTTGCTCCAAGCGAACTTCGCGGAACAACCCAGAACGACATCGTCAAGGAATACCTGTCCCGCGGCACGTACATCTTCCCGCCAGAGCCTTCGCGTCGACTCATCGTCGACATGGTCGCGTGGTGTTCGGAAAACATCCCAGCCTGGAATCCGATGAACGTCTGCAGCTACCACCTGCAAGAAGCGGGGGCCACGCCGGTTCAGGAAATTGCGTACTCGCTGGCAACAGCAATCGATGTTCTTGATGCAGTACGCGACAGCGGCCAGGTTTCTGCCGATCGCATGCCTGCGGTCGTTGCTTCTCTTTCGTTCTTCGTGAACTCGGGCATTCGCTTTGTTGAGGAAGTGTGCAAGGTGCGTGCGTTCACAAAAATGTGGGATGAAATCTGCCTTGAGCGCTACGGAGTCACCGATGCCAAGGCACGACGCTTCCGTTATGGCGTGCAGGTCAACTCACTCGGACTCACCGAAGCTCAGCCCGAAAACAACGTGCAGCGAATCGTTCTGGAAATGCTGGGCGTCACGCTTTCAAAAGATGCACGAGCCCGGTCACTTCAGCTTCCCGCATGGAATGAAGCACTTGGTCTCCCCCGCCCGTGGGATCAGCAATGGTCGCTCCGCATGCAACAAGTCCTCGCCTTCGAAACCGATCTCCTTGAATACGAGGACATTTTCAATGGCTCCCATGTCATCGAAGGACTCACCGATGAATTGATGACCGCAGCACGCGCTGAACTTGACGAAGTTCTGGCAATGGGCGGAGCGTTCTCCGCTATCGAAGAACTTAAGGGTCGCCTCGTTGCATCAAACACCGAACGCGTTCGTCGCATCGAAACTGGCGACCAGACCGTCGTCGGTGTCAACAAGTTCACCGAAGCCGCTGACTCACCACTTTCTAGTAATGAGTCAATTCTTCGCGTCGACCCCGCTGTCGAAGCACAAACTATTTCTGAGGTTGAAACATGGCGGAGCGCTCGCGACAACGCTGCCGTCGAAGCCGCCCTCACCGAACTCCGTCGCGTTGCCCTCACTGACGAAAACATCATGGGAGCAACCATTGCCTTAGCTACTGCTGGCGGAACCACTGGCGAATGGGCGGGGGCGCTGCGCGAGGTTTTTGGCGAATACCGCGCCCCAACCGGCGTCTCGGCCACTGCTGGCGTCGGCGCCATGCCCGAAGATCTTCGAGCCGTCGCTGAACGAGTGAAGGCCATGACCGGTGGTCCTCCACGGTTCCTTGTGGGAAAGCCTGGCCTCGACGGTCACTCCAATGGCGCTGAACAGATCGCAGTCGCAGCGCGTGATGCCGGCATGGAGGTCATCTACCAAGGCATACGCCTTACCCCAGCACAGATCGCAGCAGTTGCCCGCGACGAAGACGTCGATGTCGTTGGCCTTTCAATTCTTTCGGGAAGCCACATGCAACTGGTTCCCGATGTCGTCGAACGGCTTCGGACCGAGGGTGTGACGTGTCCCGTCATCGTCGGGGGAATCATCCCCGAAGATGACCGCCCCAAGTTGCTTGCAGCCGGCGTCGCTCGTGTCTACACACCAAAAGACTTCGAACTGGGACACATCATGAGCGACATTGCTGCGCTCGTTGCCGAAACTCGAAACTGACAGCGTCAGTCGTTAAGTTCCGCGATCACCTCGTCGGTATCGGCACCGAGACCGCGACCCGCAAAGCGAACCCCACCGGGCGTCGCTGACAAACGAGCGATCACGTTCTGCATCGGAACGCCGTCGATTTCGACGATTGCGTTTCGCTCTCGAAGATGAGGGTCATTCACAACTTCGGTCATTGAGTACACAGGGGCAATCGCGACTTCCGCATGTTCAGCTTCGTTGAGTACCTGCTGAAGCGTTCGCTCGCCGACCCAGTCGGCCACGATTTGATCGATCAGTTCCCGATTGGCAACTCGGTTCTCGAATCCGTTGAATCGAGGATCATCGGCGACACCGACCATTGCCATAAACCGTTGGGCCACCGACTCTGCCGTTGCAGAGACAACCACCCACTTACCATCAGCGCATTCGTAGGTCTTTCTCGGCACCGTAAAAGGAATTCCTGAACCAAGTCGGGACTGTTCGTAACCAGTGAGTGCATTTGCCGACACGAGCGGGCCCATCAAATGCAGCATGGATTCAAGAAGGTTCACATCGACGATCTGGCCAACACCTGAATGCACCGCAACCATGGTGGCAAATGCCGCGACGATTGCAGTCACTTCATCGGTCAACGCAATGGGCGGAAGTGTTGGTGCGCCATCTGGTTCGCCATTGATGTTGGCAAAACCAGACATCGCTTCAGCAATCGACGCAAAACCCGGACGGTCTCGATACGGACCAGTCTGGCCAAAACCCGTTACTCGAGTGATTACAAGTTTTGGATTAGCCGCAAGGAGAATCTCTGGGGCGAGTCCGAGCGCTTCGAGTTTCCCCGGACGAAAATTTTCGACAAGAACATCAGCGGTTTCGAGCAACTTGCGGAGAACCGATATTCCTTCCTCGGATTTTAGATCGAGAACGATCGTGCGCTTTCCGCGCCCGGCTATCTTCCAAAACAATGTGACGCCATCTGACGGATCTCGCCATCCCATGTCGCGGACTGTGTCGCCAGTACCGGGCCGCTCAACCTTGATGACGTCGGCGCCAAAGTCGGCCAGTTGCCGCGCACATCCCGGGCCAGCAAGCACTGTCGAAATATCAACCACACGGAGGTCCGAAAGTGGTCCGGTCACTGAACTCATTGGACGACGCTATCTAATTGGGGTGAAGTCGGAAGTTCCGTCGCTCAGATCAACGCGAAGTTCACCTACCGGCGAAGCCAATCGAGTCGGCTCCGGACCTTCAAGCAGATCAGAAGACACGGCAACCTCTCCTCGAATCGCCGCTTCGTCAGCGATACGACTGAGGAAGATGGCTTCTTCGAGCACGCTGCGCGCCGAACTTCCCAGTAGCGATAGATCATCGGAGACAAGGACCATCCCTCCTGAGACTCCAACCGCTTGAGCCCATGTCCGAGCCGCTTGTGGGGTCAGGTCAGTCTGTTCCGAGCGCAGCATCAGACAATCGGGGTCATTGAGCCACAAGCGACGGTGCATAAATGAACGCGTTGCTGCAGCCGACCAAGCATGCCGAGTCGCTGGTTGCGTCTCGGCATAGCCCGAGAGCATCGGGACATCGGAGCGCAACGACCACGAGGGAGCGACATCAGCCCCAATCCGGTTGGCATCAACCACTCCAACTGAATGGGAGAGCGGGACACCGCATCCCAAGAGAAACGTGTCGCTACCAGCACCCGCACGAAGTGCACCGAAACCGGCACGGACGCGTTGTGCGGGGGTGAACGAACGGTCCGACCACTCTCCATCGAATGACGGCGAAAACGTGAAATCGAGTTTGAGATAGGTGTAACCCATGGCAACCACTGTCGACGCGAGTTGTCGAAGATGTTCCCGTACCTCCGGAACAGTTGTGTCGAGACCGAACATCAGACCGCCCATACCTCCGCCCCACGGCGCATTGAACATGTTCAGCAATGGCTCACCGTCAAACCCGCGGGCAAGCCACTCCGGATGCTCCGCCGCCACCACCGAGTCGGGTGCAACAAGAAACGGTGCCAACCACAGGCCCGGACGTCGACCGCGTCCAGAAATTTTCGCGGCCATCGATTCCAGGCCTGAGGGGAACTTGGCGTTCGTGGTTAGCCAATCCCCGATTGCTGATTGAAATCCGTCGTCGACCTGAAAAACATCGAATGGCCATTCGTCGGCATGCTGCAAATTGGAGTTGATGTCCTGCTCGTTCACATCGTGGAAGTAGTGATACCAACTGCACCAGCCGACCTGATGACCGGCGCCGACCCTCGCTCCGCCCAGCGATCCCACCGTCGATGCCCAAGTTGAGAGCAACGCGTCGACTGACCCACCACTGACAATCAGCACGTCATGGAGTTCTCGTCGCTCCCCCTCGGCGAAGATGACATCGCCGAGAAACGCTTCGCACCAAAGTTCAGTCCCGGTTGGACCAGTGCGCAATCGCATCGTTCCGTCGTGGTTCTTGCCATTCGCGAAACCAACGAGTATCGGGGTGTCGGAGTCATCGACAAGGACAGTCAGCCATTCAGAACGCAGTTCGTCGTCCACCTCGACGATTCGCTGATCGGCCTGATTGATGGCCCGGATCATCTCGATGGAACCCGGAGCGAGCGATCGGTCGCGGTCGCGTCCGAAAACTGCGACATCGCTGGGGCTCCACGATTGATAGCCGTGGCGAAACATCCGTAAGGGACCTGCGACGTCGACAACGCGAAAAACGAGTGAGACCGATCGCACTGGCAACAACCGGGAATCATCTCGGGCAATCCACCACGACCCTCGATCGGACTCGGCTCCTGCAGGAAGCTGGTCGCCGCCCCACTCGCCCTCGGCGGTGACACCAAAGGCGAATCCGTCGGTTCCATCGCCTGGGGTGGGCCTCCGGGAAAGGGGAATCAGGCCGAACCCAGGCATCTCGATTCGGTCGATGGAAAGTCGCATAGAGCGAGCGTAGAACTCGGTGCATCGTCGGCGGCAGTGATCTGCCTACGCTTCGACACGATCAAGGAAAAACCATGACTCGCATCGGTTACCAAATACCCAACTTCACCTGCGATCTCGATGCCGTCGACGACGCCACGCGCGAGATTTTCCTATCCATGCTGTGGTGGGGCGGCTCGGAGAAGTGGTGACGAAGGTGTTCGGCAGCGCTGCTCAGTGACGAGCGGCAGGTCGCGCACGACGCGATGCCACCGGACTCGACCACCAGCGGCCACTGAATCGCCAACGCGATTCAGGCGCCACTTCCTGACCGACCATGATTCGAGGACGTGTGACCTCGATTGCAGCCGCGATCGCAGCTGCTTCTTCGATGGATGGTTCGGGCGTAATGCGCATGCTCGGCGACGAATCGCTCACAACGGGATGTTTCCGTGCTTGCGATGGGGAAGTTCCTCGCGCTTGGACTTGAGCATCTCAAGACCGGCAATGACCTTCATGCGCGTATCGGCGGGATCAATAACGTCATCGATGAATCCCCGCTCGGCTGCAACGTAGGGGTTCGCGAATCGTTCGGTGTAATCCTCGATCAGTTCCGCACGACGCTTTTCGGGATCGGCTGCACCCTGAAGTTCGCGGCGGTAAAGGATCTCGACTGCACCGTTAGGGCCCATCACTGCGAGTTCGGCAGAAGGCCACGCGAACGCGAGGTCAGCGCCAATCGACTTGGAGTTCATAACTACGTATGCGCCGCCGTAGGCCTTACGAGTGATGACCTGAATGCGGGGAACGGTCGCTTCACAGAAGGCGTAAAGCAACTTGGCACCGTGACGAATAATGCCGCCGTATTCCTGGTCGACACCCGGAAGGAATCCGGGTACGTCGACAAAGGTGACGAGCGGACTATTGAACGCATCACATGTACGCACGAAACGTGCGCCCTTTTCTGCCGATTCAATATCGAGCACACCAGCAAGGACCATCGGCTGATTACCAACGATGCCAACGGATTCGCCATTGAGGCGAGCGAAACCGCACACAATGGAACCGGCCCAACGTGGGAAGTACTCGAAGAAATCGCCATCGTCGACAACCGACGCTATGACCTTCTTCATGTCATAAGGAATGTTGGGGCTGGCCGGCATGATGTCCATGAGTTCGGGGCAACTACGTTGCGGATCATCGTCCGAAGGCATCGGGGGCGCAGTCTCGAGATTGTTCGATGGAAGAAACGAAAAGAGGTACTTCACATCGTCGAGGCAGGACTTCTCGTCCGGGGAAACGAATGTGGCGACACCGGACTTGCTCGCGTGTGACTTCGCACCACCAAGTTCTTCGAGGGTGACTTCTTCGCCTGTCACGGTCTTCACCACATCGGGACCGGTGATGAACATGTGTGAGGTTTCATCGACCATGAAAATGAAGTCAGTCATAGCGGGGCTATAGACCGCGCCACCTGCACATGGGCCGAGGATTACGGAGATCTGCGGAGTCACACCCGAGGCAAGCACGTTGCGATGGAAGATGCCGCCGTAACTGGCAAGCGACACGACGCCTTCCTGGATACGAGCACCGGCACCATCGTTGAGACCGATTAACGGTGCACCAACTGAAAGAGCGAGATCCATCACCTTGTGGATCTTTTCGGCGAAGACCTCGCCAAGTGCTCCGCCGAAAACGGTGAAGTCCTGAGAGAAGACGAAGACCTTGCGACCATCGATGGTTCCCCAACCGGTTACGACGCCATCGGTGTAGGGGCGTTCTTCGATGCCACTTTCATGGGCACGATGACGAGCCAGCATGTCGAGTTCGTGGAACGAACCCTCGTCGAGCAGATAATCGATACGCTCACGGGCAAGCATCTTGCCCTTCGAGTGCTGGCGTTCGACCGAACGCTCTGAACCGGCATGGAGGGCTTGTTCCTTACGCTCGGCCAGTTGGGCCAGGCGCTCAATCATTGGGTGTTCCGACATAGCGCCAACACTACCCAGCCCATCGGAGGAGGCCGAAACCTCCCCAAAGCGTCTGTTGGTCCAGATCGGCCTAGGCTGGCCCGAGTCTGTTGCTCTCCTCCTATGGAAGGACCCTCATGCCGAACGGTTGGGAACTTGTCATCATCCTCGGGATCGTTGCCCTGCTCTTCGGCGGCGCGAAACTTCCCAAACTCGCCCGCTCCCTCGGTTCTGCCAAAGGTGAATTCGAAAAGGGCCTGAAGGAAGGCGAGACCAAGGGCTCGAAAGATTCGACGTCGGAGACCGACTCGAAGGCCACAGAGTCCACCGATACGTCCGACTCCTGACGTTCGCGCCCTTGGCGCTGAGCAATACTTCTGACGACTGACCGGCCTTCGGGTCGGTCAGTTTCGCGTCTGGGTCAATTTCGCGACCCGTTCAACAAGACGAGGTGCATCGATACGTGCGGCCGCTTCGGCGAAGTCGTCACGAGGCCCGGCCCAACGAAGTTCATCAATCATCGTGAATGTCGGCGCGTCGGTCACCACGGTTGCGATCTTTCTGAACAACATCGCGAGTTCCATTTGTTCTTGCAATGTTGCTGCGAGCTTTGCTGCACCTCGAACTTGGACATCCCAGTCCGCTGGGTCGGCAGGAATGTTTTCAATATGCAAGTAGCGACCAAGCACGGTGGATGCCGACTTGGCGCCCCATCCAGGAAGCCCTGGGAAACCATCGGATGCGTCGCCCATAAGCGCGAGATAATCAGGGATCGATTGGGGCGGAACGCCAAACTTTTCGATCACTCCATCGTGATCGAACATCTGCCCCTTGCGACGGTCGAATTGCACGACACGATTTCCAACTACGCATTGCGCAAGGTCTTTGTCGGGAGTGCAAATAAGAACTTGTTTCACGTTTTTGTCAGACGCAGCTTTTGCAGCAGCCGAACCCATACCGTCGTCGGCTTCGTGTTCAATCATTGAAAACACCGAAAAGCCTGCGGCAGCCAAGACTTCGTCGAGTAACGGGAACTGGTTGCCAAGTTCGGGATCGAGGTCTTCACCCGACTTATAGCCATCCCACAATTCGTTGCGGAATGAATCAACCGTTCGATCGGTCGCGATGCCAACGTGGGTCGCGCCTTCTTCCAACATGTTGAACATCGACATCACGACGCCACGGGTTGCTGCGACTTCCATGCCGTCGGAGTTCGAGCGCGATGGCAGCGCGAAATGGTGCCGAAAGAGTTCATAGGTGCCGTCAACGAGATGTACCTGCATGCATTCATTGTTCCCCATCCAGCACCAGACCGCCTCCCATGACCGCCGCTTGACCAAAAAACGTTTAGCGTTTGGTCCATGCCTGAAACCTCAGAACGACTCGTCAATCTCCGTAAGTGGAACATCGGAGTCGGTGGACTTCATCTCGTTCAGGGAATTCTCATCCTCGTACTGAGTTCATCCTTCGCAATTCCGATCGTCGCCGCAGTCCAGACCGGCCCTCCTGGGGCTGAAGGTTCACTTACGACGGCAAGCAAGACCTTCTTCAGCTTCAACTTTGCGATAGCGATCGCAATCTTCTTGTTTCTCGCAGCTGGCGATCATCTCCTCACCTCGGTGACCCCAATCCGGGCCTGGTACGAACGCAACCTGCTTCGCGGAGTGAACTACGCGCGTTGGATCGAATACTCCGTCAGCGCATCAATCATGATCCTGCTGATTTGCCTGTTGAATGGCATCAACAACTTCTACGCCCTCGTTGCAATTTTTGGGGTCAACGCCGCAATGATTTTGTTCGGCCTCGTGATGGAACAGGTCAACCAAAATCGGGAGTCCGTGAACTGGTGGCCGTTCATTTTTGGCTGCATTGTCGGGATCATCCCGTGGATCGCAATCGTGATCGGGCTCTACTCGGCAGCTACCGACAACACGATGATCAACGGAGTTCCCGCAAATGCCGATGGGGTACCCGTCTTCGTTTACGGAATCGTCGTTTCACTGTTCTTGCTGTTCAACTGCTTCGCCCTTAATCAGTGGCTGCAGTACCGCGGTAAGGGAAAGTTCACCGATTACCTCTACGGCGAAAAGGTGTACCTCGTACTCAGCCTTGTTGCGAAGAGTGCGCTTGCTTGGCAGATCTTTGCCGGCACACTCGCCAACTGACGTTTACGAGTTCGGCATCCGCCGAACAACAGCATCAACGAATCGGTGGGGTGCTTCAGCGTCCGTCGGCAAGAAGAAGCAGGGCTCAAAAAGTTCTGCTTCGAGCAACGCGGGCGATCCATCATCGAGGCGGATGACGTCATAGCGCCCATAGAGGAGTTCCTCGTTGGCGGCGAGCCAACCGCTCTCACGTGCGATCGTGGTTGCGGCTATCGATGCCACTTCGACGACGAAGAGGACGTCGTCGGACGCAACGACCCCCGAAATTTCCTCCCGATATTCGCCACCCACAAGCTCGCCGCCTTCGGCCAGGAGTGCAGCTTTGCGGAACGAATGGGACACCACGCCGTCAAAGAGGACCGTTCCGATTTCGCCCTGATCATCGATGCGTGAAGCGAAAGGTTGCACCATTACCGCAAAACCCTTGGCAAGTATCTGACTCGCGAGTTCCTCTGCGGCAGCATCGTCCACCGCGAAGCGACCCGTGAGTCGACTCCCTGCCGAAACCGAGGGCTTCACGACGATTTCTGAGCTACCCGCAGATGCTGCGGCCACTTGGAATTGTTCCATTGACTCGGCAAACACCGTTGGCACAATCGGCACCCCGCGCTCGGCGAGATCAGCGAGATATCGCTTGTCGATGTTCCATTCAATAAGCGACACCGAATTGTGAATTGTCGTCATGTGTCGACGCTCGTACAGCCAGTGGCGAAATTCATCAAGACGATCTACGTAGTTCCACGGACTCCGCACCACGATGAGATCGAATGAGTCCCAGTCAACGGTTCGGTCTTCCCATGGTACTTGGACGAGTTCGATGCCCGAATCGGCGAACGCAGTTACTTGGAATGGAAGGTCGACGTCATCATGAATCGCGTCGTGGTCAATCGTCGTCACAAACGCAACTCGCATTTCCTCACGCTAGCGATTGCGCAGGACGCGACAGAGCCCGGCACATGACCGGGCTCTGCACGAAAATTCAGCTCTAATCGAACCGATCAGTTAAACCAATTTTCAACACTGGTGATCTCACACTTCACCGAAGATGACGTCACATCTTCGAAACTTGAAATATCCACAAGTTTCGAGCCATTCGGGGGAATCGTTTCCGGGAATGACGAGCCACTGTCGATCAATGTGCCCGAGCCGGAGCGGAACTCGTAGTTAAAGATGTAGTTCTTCTCACCCGAAGTTTTGTTCGTGACTTTGATTGTCATTTCCGGTGAATCAAACGTTTCGTCGACCGCACACTTTTCAACGGTCACGTTGTAGTCGGATGCATTCGCTTCTCCCGACCAGTTCTTTACCGAATCGGAGATTGAGTCGGATGCCTGATCAGCAGCAAAGACAACCAATACAAGAAACAGAATCGAAGCGATTGTCCCGACTAAGCCGAGCACGATGCCGGCAATCGACATGCCCTTTCCGGTGCCGCCCATTTCGTTCGCCTTCTTCAGTCCCAAGAAACCAAAGATGATGGCGAGGACGCCGGCGATCGGGCCGAGACACACAAAGGTCAAGATGCCGAGCACGAGGGCAGCAATTGCTAATCCGTTGTTCGGGCTAGGCGCACCACCAACTGGTGGGACCGGTGACGCTGGCGGTGTGGGTGGAGCAGGTGGTGGTGTACTTCCCGGTGGTGGTGTACTTCCCGGTGGTGGTGGTGCGTCAGTCATATGTTCTCCCCCAAGAACTCGGTCGACGCCGGCGCGCCGATGGGCGCACGATAGTTCTCTGCACTGACGCATGACGAGGAAACAGTCACATCCCTGATGCGACGAAAGAACTCAGGCGTGATCGGCCCAAAATGCCGTCCATGACGGCCAT
>SYBH01000074.1 GCA_005787345.1 Actinomycetota bacterium | reverse complement strand
GACGCTGTGCACCGCGTGCCACAGCGCGTATTGCCACTGCTTGTCGGGACGAAGGGGCGTTACCGGATCGGCTTCGGTGCCGACCCCCCATGTTGCTGGCATTTCCGGCCGGTAGACCGAATAGCGATCGAACAATTCAGCAATCCGCTGGGCGGTGGCCAAGGGGCTCTTGGCATCGGAGAATCCGGGAGCCAACGAAGGGTTGGCAGTGAGGAGACCGAGCAACGTCCAGCGCAGGCGCTTGACCGACCACGGGTCGTCGGCCGCCCGTTCGGTGCCGATGGCATGGAGGTTGAACTCGTTGGGAAACCAGAAATGAACGTTGGTGAGGATGGCCTCGCCAGTGCCATTGGGATCGATCTGATGGCCGAGCTGTTCAATAAGCCAATCGCGCGTACCGGCGGTGGGCACCACCACGATGTCGGGCAGGAAGGGATCGGCCAGCGGCGCGCGCAAACGTTCGGCCAGGAGCGGCAGCAATTGCTGCGCTGATTGTGCTGAAAAAACTTTGGAACTAGGTGTCATGAACTCCGCCGCGTCGTCACGTCAGTGACGATAGACGGCCCCTGTGACAGTCGCTGGTGCGCAGCGTCCACGCCGCTGGGACTGTTTCAGTCAGGAGTGAGGAACATTGATGCAGCCACAACTCGTCGATTCATCGCAGGGTTATCGCCCAGTCCTAATTTGGCGAAGATCTTGCGCACGTGAACTTCCACCGTGCGTTCCGAAAGGAACAGCTCATCGGCAATTCCGCTGTTTGATCGCCCATTTGCGAGCAACGCATACACACGGTGCTCGGCCGGGGTCAGTTGGGCCCGTGCCTGCTCGCCATTCGACTCAATAAAGAGAGGGTCGATGACCTGTCCGCCTTCAAGCGACATGCGCAGTGCCGAGGACACCGCTCCCACGGTTGACGGACGGCCGGCGTCGAGCAAGGCCACCCCGCTCTTGCGCAGATTCAGTTGCAAGGCTGACCGCACCGGCACATTGGGACGGGCCAGCACCACCATCGGCACATCGAGCGGAACTGACCGCAGCCGTACATCCCAACCGCTACCCAAATAGTCGGCGTAGGTCGGTGGCGGCAGAAGTACGAGTGGCGCCGCAGCCTCGGCCGTTTCCCCGCCCACGCTGTGGGTCGTTCCCGGGAAGCCTTCGGCCTCGAGGTGGCCTCGAAGAAGCTCACCTGCCAAAGGATCCCAACTAATGACTGTTGGCGGAGCCGAGACCATAGTGGCCTCGACCCGCCCAAATTCCCGCTCCATGAAACCCGCCGCCGTAGGTAGGGCGTTATCTTGGCCGTTTGTGGTCCGCCCACGTACCAAGAATGACGCTTCTTCGTTGTTTTACGGGGTAACGCATCTTTTAATACGTAGTGTCACTTAACAACTTTTAAGAGAGTTGTTATCGGTGCTGCTGCCTTCGCGCAGTGGCGGTTTCCCTTCGAATCCTCGGCTCAATTTGTGGCAAATGCGGTGTGATCCGGGTCTCGCCCGTAACATCGATACAGGGGGGGTGTTCGAGTGAACCGGCTCATGCGCAGCTATTTGCTGCCATACAAAAAGTTGCTGTGGGCGGTGCTGATCTTTCAGGTCGTGGCGGTCACCGCCACCATGACGTTGCCGACCCTCAACGCCATGCTCATCGACCAGGGCATCCTCAAGGGCAATACGAATTACATCTTGAAGATTGGCGCCGTGATGCTGGCGCTCTCGCTGGTACAAGCCGTCTTCGGTATCGCCGCAACCTGGGCTGGTTCGCGGGCCGGCATGGGATTTGGGCGCGATGTTCGCGACCGTCTCTTTCATACCGTCACCGGATTCTCCACCCGCGAGGTCGACAGCTTTGGAGCGCCATCGCTGATCACCCGCATTACCAACGATGTGCAACAAGTGCAGACCTTGGTCGTGATGTTGTGCACCTCGTTTATCTCTGCACCCATCACCATCGTCGTCGGCGTCTTCCTTGCCGTGCGCGAGGACGGACCGCTCTCACTCATTCTCGTGGCATCAATTCCTGTGTTGCTGCTCACCATCGGCACCATCGTTATTCGCGTCATCCCGCAGTTCCGCGCCATGCAGGAACGCATCGACAATGTCAGCAAGGTTCTGCGCGAGCAGATCGTTGGCATGCGCGTTGTCCGAGCGTTTGTTCGTGAACCGCTCGAAACCGAACGATTTGATGAAGCAAATCAATTGCTCTCCCGCACCTCAATCCTTACCAGTCGGTATATGTCGTCGCTTTTCCCAACCGTCATGCTTGTAATGAACGTTTCGAGTGCTGCTGCAGTGTGGGTTGCTGCCGATCGCATTCAATCCGGCGATATGCAAATCGGCGCGCTCATCGCGTTCCTCACCTACCTCGTGCAGATCCTTATGGCCGTCATGATGGCCACGTTCGTCGCAGTGATGTGGCCCCGGGCTTCAGTGTGCGCCGATCGCATCAACGAAGTCCTTAACACCGACTCTTCGATTGTCACCTCAGCGAATCCGACTACCGAGCTTTCCGGGCGAGGAACACTTGAGTTCCGCAATGTCGGGTTCTCCTATCCCGGCGCAGAAATCCCTGTTCTTTCCAACATTTCGTTCACCACACGACCGGGACAAACCACCGCCATCATCGGATCAACGGGTTCAGGAAAAACCACGTTCGTCAATCTCATTGCGCGTCTCGTCGATAGCAGCGAAGGCGAAGTCCTCGTCGACGATGTCAATGTTCGAAACCTTGAACCAGAATCGCTGTGGAAGCGCGTGTCGATCGTTCCGCAGCGTCCGTATCTTTTCTCGGGCACAATTCGATCGAATCTTCTTTTCGCCAACGAGAACGCAACAGAAGACGATCTTTGGAAAGCACTCGAGATCGCTCAAGCGGCTGACTTTGTCAACGCAATGCCAGAGAAACTCGATGCACCAATTTCTCAGGGCGGAACCAATGTTTCTGGCGGACAGCGTCAGCGTCTTGCCATTGCCCGAGCGCTCGTTCGCGATCCAGGCATTTACGTCTTCGACGATTCGTTCTCGGCGCTCGACCTTGCCACCGACGCACGTCTTCGCACTGCACTCGTGCCCGTCACCACAGACGCAGCGCTCATCATCGTCGCCCAACGAGTCTCAACGATTAAGCACGCTGACCAAATCCTTGTGCTCGATCGGGGCCGATGTGTCGGGCTCGGAACGCACCACGAGTTGCTCGAGACCTGCCCGACCTATACCGAAATCGTGGAATCACAGATGACTGCAGAGGAAGCAGCATGAGCAATTCCACCGAAGAGAATGTCGAGGAAACACCTCAGCATCAGGTGACAGTTGGTCCCCGCATGATGGGTCCGACGGTTCCAGTCGAACGATCAAAAGATTTCCGCAACTCAACCTTGCGACTGATCTCGTGGATGCGGCCAGAACGATTCCGTCTCATCCTCGTGCTGAGCTCCGCCGTCATCAGCGTCATGATGTCGGTTGTCGGCCCCAAGATCCTCGGTAACGCAACCAACGTCATCATCAGCGGTGTTCAAGCACCCACCGGCATTGACTTCCCTGAATTGCACCGAACACTTTTGATCGTTGGTGGTCTCTATCTCGGCTCCGCGGCAATGGCCTATTTCCAGGGCTTCTTGCTTGCTGGGGTCATCCACCGAACAATGAGGCGACTGCGTTCGGCGGTTGAGAACAAGATCAATAGATTGCCGCTCGGATACATCGATCGCACGCCTCGAGGTGATCTTCTCAGTCGTGTCACTAACGACATTGACAACATCGCGCAGAGCCTTGCCCAGAGCTTGAGCATGTTGTTTATTTCGTTGCTCACCGTCGTCGGCGTGCTCATCATGATGCTGACAATTTCGCCGTTGCTTTCACTCGTTGCGGTAGCGACCGTTCCGGTCACACTGATCACAATCAAGTACATCGCCGGCAAATCAAAGAAGCGGTTCATCGCGCAGTGGTCACATACCGGCGCACTCAACGGCATTGTTGAAGAGACCTTCGCCGGTCACTCGTTGGTGAAGGTGTTCGGCCAGCAGCAAGCAACCGAAAACCGATTCGAAGCCACAAACCAAAAGTTGTTTGAAGCCGCGTTTGGCGCTCAGTTCATTTCCGGAATGATCCAGCCCGCCATGATGCTGGTGAGCAACCTCAACTACGTGGCTATCGCCGTCATTGGTGGATTGCGGGTGGCCTCCGGCAATCTGAGCATCGGCGACATTCAGGCGTTCATTCAGTACTCACGTCAGTTCACCCAACCAATCAACCAGTTGGCATCGCTGGCCAACATGCTGCAGTCAGGCATTGCTTCGGCAGAACGAGTCTTTGAGTTCCTTGATGTCGATGAACAATCCCCTGATCCGGTCGATGCGCAAACAGTCGCGTCGCCGAAGGGACGTGTTGCGTTTGAAGCCGCCACCTTCTCCTATTCCGCAAACAAGCCCCTCATCACTGACCTCTCACTAATCGCTGAGCCAGGACAAACCATTGCCATCGTTGGTCCCACCGGTGCGGGCAAGACCACATTGGTCAATCTGCTGATGCGCTTCTACGAACTCAATGGCGGCGCGATCACGCTCGATGGCGTCGATATCTCAAAGATGCGCCGCGACGACCTGCGTTTGAGCATGGGCATGGTGCTGCAAGACACTTGGCTGTTTGGGGGCACGATTCGCGACAACATCGCCTATGGCCGGCTCGATGCAACCGAAGAGGAAATCGTCCAGGCGGCGAAGGCAACGCATGTCGATCACTTCGTCCGAGCAATGCCCGATGGCTACAACACCATCCTCGATGACGATGCCAGCAATCTCAGTGCTGGCGAAAAGCAGTTGCTCACGATCGCTCGCGCGTTCCTTGCTGAACCCACGATTCTGATCCTCGACGAAGCAACGAGTTCAGTCGATACCCGGACCGAGGTGCTTATCCAGCATGCGATGGCGGCATTGCGATCGAACCGCACCAGTTTCGTGATCGCTCATCGCCTCTCCACAATTCGCGATGCCGACACCATCTTGGTGATGGAGAACGGCAGTATCGTCGAGCAAGGCAATCACGAAGAACTTCTGGCCGCAGGCGGGGCCTATTACAACCTCTATAACGCCCAGTTCGTGGCCGCGGCCATTGATCTCGATGCCAACTAACCCCACAATCTCTCCGTCGCCCGTGTCGCTTCGCAACGGGGTCTTTGTCGTCGTTATCGCTTTGCAGTTCGTTCTGGTGTTGGTGAATGGCTCCACCACCATGGCGCTGCCCGGCATTCGTGATGGGCTCGGCGCGACAAATAGCGAGTTGCAGTGGTACGCCTCGCTGTTTGCGCTGACGTTCTCACTGGTTCTGGTTCTTTCGGGTCGCCTTGGCGATCTGTTTGGAACCCGACGTCTGCTCATGATTGGTTTTGGTGCGCTTCTGGCATCGTGGGTCCTCAGCGCGGCCTCACCGAATATCTATTTCCTTCTTGTTGCTCGCGCGCTCCAAGGAATCGCCGGTGGCATCACCGCGCCCCAACTCTCGGCGATGATCCAACGCACGTTCGACGGCCACACCCGCACCCGCGCGTTTTCGATCTTTCTCATGTTTGCTGGCGCCGGTTTCATGGTCGGACAGCTCAGTGCAGGTGCGCTTACGAACGCGGACTTGTTTGGTGCCGGTTGGCGCTGGGCCTATTTGCCGTTCATTCCGATTGGTCTGGTGGTGTGGCTCATCGCCGCGAAGGTCTTGCCCGCAACACAACCAGGAACCGCAGGCCGACTCGACGTCACGGGTGCAGCAGTTCTTGCCGTTGTTGCGTTCTTTCTGATGTTCCCGCTCATCCAAGGCCGAAATGCCGGATGGCCGGTATGGATCTTGCTCATGTTGGCCTGCACGTTGCCGCTTTTCTTTGCGTTCATTCGCTATGAGAAAAACCTTGTTCGCAAAGGCGGCGACCCTCTCGTTAATCCGATTCTGTTTGCCATTCGCAGTTTCCGTATTGGCAACATCGTTACGTTGCTGGTGGGTCTGCTTTCAGCGGCCGGACCAATTTATCTCATCCTCACGATTCAACTCGGTTTCGACATTGATCCCCTTCGGGCGGCGATCCTCACCTGCCCCATGCCGTTCGCCAACATGTTTGGTTCGATGGCGGCGGCGCCGCTTCTGCGTCGTTATGGACGCGGTGCACTGGTCATCGGTGCCGTACTAAATGCGCTTTCCGCTGTTGCCGTTCTCTACGCCGCGCGCGTCGGTTCCTCAGAATTTGAAGCAATTCACTTAGTCCCGGCTGTTTCACTCCTTGGCTTTGCGCTAGGAATTTCTATTGCCGCGACGATTGCATTCGTCTTGTCTGAGGTTCCGCATGAGTACGCCGGAGCGGCATCGGGTGTACAAGCGACAGGCCTTCAACTCGCTGGCGCAATCGGCATCGCCGTCATCGGTTTGGCTTATTGGGGTCGAATCGGAGGTTCGGAAACCGAGAGCGCTTACATCGACGGAATCAACGCCGTTATGTGGATCACCATCGGGCTTGCAGCAGTTCAGGCCCTGTTGGTGCTGTTGCTTCCGAAACACAATTCGGGGCCGGACGAGGAGTTTCCTCTCGCCGACCCCGAATTACTCGTGATGCCTGACCTTCACGGCGACAACGTTTGAGTCGTTGTTCCTCCGCCGGTGAACTTGGGGACCACAACAAACGCGTCCGCGACGAGTATCGGTGCGCCACTGTGCCTATCGTTAGCCACGCATGAGCGACGTTCCCCACAGCCCTGGATGGTGGAAAGCCGGCGATGGCCGTTGGTATCCGCCGCCTCCCGGCCTCACCGACGAAATACCGTCGCGAGCTCCAACGCCCGCTCCTGATCATCCTCCCTACCAGTTCGACCCAAGTTCGCAAGGTCCGCTCGCTCCGGTTCCGAGACCTCAACGTTCACCGCGACGTCCGCTCTTCGTCGCCATCCTGGCCATCTTCGTCATTGGTGCTCTCCTGTTCGGAATTGGCGTTTCCATCGTGCCGGACTCGTCCACGACCGCGAAAGCAAACGACGCCGAGTACCAAATGGCAATTGAAGATCTGCTGGATTCGGAACTAACCAACCTCATCTTTATTGAAACCTTCTGGGACAGCTACGGCCGGTTCCGAGAGGAATGGATTGCATCTCCCGATACGGAGCGCCCTGCAGTTACTGAACGGTGGCTTGTCGAGATCGATTCCGAAGTTGCGCAATTTCAACTCGACCTTGAGCAGATCCAGAATGACTACGCAGCACGCGACTACCCCGACGGATCGATACCAGATTCCGTTCGTGACCTTGCAATGATCCATTACAACGCCTGGCAACGGTGGGCTGACGAGATTCTCACGGTCGCCAACGAATGGCTTCAAGACCGTACGTCGACACTCAGTCTGTATGGCTATGCCACTGAGGTGCGGCCGGAACTCGATACAAATATCGAGACCACATTCAATGATTTATGCGCAACACTCAGAGCCACCCAGCCAACTGATGGTTCCTACATACTCACAATCGATGACATCTGTACCGATTCATGAGTGAACAACGGTCTTCTGAGCGCTCGAACGACAGCGCGCAATCTGGTGGGGCAGCACTCGATACAAATGGGCCGTGCATGTCGTGTGGTTCACCAAATGCGCGCAGTTGGCAAACAACCGACGGCCCGGCTCGTTTGTGTCCGCCGTGTGCAACCCTCAACGGAATTGGTTGCCCGTAACGACAAGTGTGCGTTCAGTGCGTCCCCGCGCTGGATCCAAGGCTGACTTCGATGACTTGGCCCGTCATGCTGCTTGCCGCATCGGCGGCAACGAACAACACCGCCCGTGAAACTTCCTCGGGATCCATCCACGCGACACCGAGTCGATTCATTGCCTGATAGCGCGGCGTGACGTCTTCTCGAGTTGGCGAGTCCATATCGGGACAAAAGAGTTTGTACATCGCTTCGTTATGCAACATGGCGGTGTCGACCGCAGCAGGGGCAATGGCATTGACGGTGATTCCCTTGTTCGCGACTTCCATTGCCAAGGACTTCACCATGCCGATGACGCCCCATTTCGCAGCGACGTAATGCGCGAGGTTTGCGTTACCCATGCGGCCAGCCATTGATGACGTCGCAATGATTCGTCCGTATCGGCGATCGAGCATGTGGGGAAGGACAGCGCGGATGGTCTTGAACGTTCCGGTGAGATCGACATCGATCATGTCGTTCCAAGTGTCGTCATCGAGTTCGTGAAACTTCCCGTACCCGGTGACACCCGCATTCGCTACACAAATGTCGATCTGGCCGAAGGCTTCAATGCCAGCCTCAACCACCAGGCCGATACCGGCGGTGTCGCGGATATCGGCGGGCATCGACAGGCATCGCTGCCCGGTGGCTTCCACCAGGGCAACGGTCTCGGCCAACTCCGCAGCTGTCCCTAATGCATAAGGAACGGTGGCGATATCGGCACAGAGATCGGTGACGACGATGTCGGCCCCCTCAGTGGCCAAGGCAATGGCATGCGCCCGACCCTGACCCCTTGCTGCTCCCGTCACCAGAGCGACTCTTCCCTCAACGGCCCCCATGGCTCCCCTTCTCCCCTGATACTTCGACCCTCGCTGACGACGCTAGTTGTCGACGGCCTAGCATCTCTCCCGCAGCAGCAGGCCAACAGCCTGTTCAGATTGAGGGGGAACACCATGCCGGTAGCAGGTCAGCGCGATCCAGATCAGATTCGAGGCGTACTTACCGAATGGATGGCGCGGCAGATGCCCGACGCCACCGAGGTGACCATCACCAACTTGGTGGTTCCCCAGTCGAGTGGTTTCTCAAACGAAACGTTCCTACTCGACGCCAGTTGGGTCGAGAACGGCGAGAAGGTCGACGCCGAACTTGTTCTGCGTAGTCAGCCGGTCATGAGTTTGCTGTTTCCCGAGATTGATCTCGTGACCCAGCAGTACTTGTCAATGAAGTTGCTTGGCGAGCATTCGAATGTTCCGGTTCCCAACACGCGTTGGGCCGAGCGTGACACCTCCATCATCGGTGGTCCGTTCTTCATGATGGATCGCTTGAACGGCCTTGTTCCTGGCGATGCTCCGCCGTATACCGAGACTGGTTTCGTCGTCGATATGAACGATGAACAGCGCGCTCGTTGGGCCTACAACGGCGTTGAAGCACTGACGCGAGTTGCCAAGGTTGATTGGAAGGCGGCTGGCTTCGAACACCTTGATCAAAAACATCACGGCAAGCTTGGTCCCGAGCAACGCCGCGGTTATTTCCAGAACTACAAGAACTGGGCAATGAAGGGTGAAGCGCACCCAGTCATTGATCCGGCCTGGGACTGGCTCGTTGCGAACTGGCCCGAGGACGGCGAACACATCGAACTGTGTTGGGGCGATTCACGACCTGGCAATCAGATGTACGGCGGCGCCGACAACACTGAGGTCATCGGTGTGTTCGATTGGGAAATGGTGTCGCTCGGCAATAGCGAAAGCGACCTTGGTTGGTGGGTGTTCCTCCAGCAGTTCTCGATTGAAAGCGCGGGCGCAACGTTGCTGCCCGGCATGCTTGATCGCGCGCAAACCATCGCGCTGTGGGAAAAGCTCATGGGCCGCCCCGCAACACATGTCGATTTCTACGAAATTCTCGCTGGCTTCCAGTTCTGCCTCGTCATGGTGAAACTGGCCGAGATGTTCGTCGCTGAATCTGGGGATCCAGCTGTCGGCGCCATGGCGACCTACAACCCCGTAGCGGCAATTACTGCTCGGCTTCTTGGTATTGAGGTTCCGGGCCTCGCCGACGTACTCAAGCGCCCTCAATAACCGTCTTTTCTAGAAACTTTACCCTCTGGCACCTCAGCAATTACGCTGGGACGATGGAAAAACGCGTTCTTCGTCGGCTGGGGTTGACCGTTATCGCCGCTCTCACACTGTCGGTTTCCCTTAGTGCGATCACCTCGCCGGCATCGGCAGCAGCACCATCTCCGACAATTCATTACGCCTTCGATGGCAATTTCAACGACTTGGGTGGCGCCAGCACGCTTACACCCATGCCGACATGCCCCACCCTTGACGGCAACGCATGCAACGCAACGGCCGAGTTTGGCAATGACGCCGACGGCGGGTACTGGCAGTGGACCTCAACCGCTCAACGCGGTGGCGGATTCCGCATGCTTTCCAATCAACCAATCGGTGACACCTACACCATGACGATGAAGTTCTCGTTCGACATGGTCGGACCGAGTTGGCGCAAGATCATCGATTTCCGCGATCGGGTTCCCGACACCGGCTTCTATTTCATCAACGGGACGATTCGTTTCTACAACCTAGGAACGGCAAGTTCACAGGTCTACCCAGCGAACACGGTTCTTGATCTCGTTGCCGTTCGCCAGTCGACCGGTGGTCTCGCCGGAACATTCACCGTCTACGCGCGTGGAGCCGATGGCATCCTTACGCAATTGATTTCGATCAGCGACCCCAACGGTCAATCCATCCCCTTCGTCAATGGTTCGAATCAAACGCTGCTTGGTTTCTTCTTTGATGACACCGCAACCAGTTCCGAAGCAACGAACGGCGGCAAGGTCTACGACATCAAGTTCTGGGAAAACACTGCGTTGACCCCCCAGGAAATCGAAGAAGCGCTCGTTCCCCCCGCAACGCCAACTGGCGTGGTGATTACGCCTGGAAATGAGCAGATCACCGTTTCTTGGGATGCTGTTCCCGATGCCACCCAGTACACGGTTTCGGTCTCACCAGGCGGCGCAAGTTGCACAGTTAGTGCGCCTGCAACTTCCTGTGTCATCACGGGTCTTTCCAACGGCGTTTCGTATCTGGTTTCAGTAACGGCAGTTGGACCCGGCGGCACATCAACAGCTTCTGCGGCGAAAAGCGGTACGCCTGCTCCTGCTACAGATCCGGTGACTCCTGCATTTACTGGCTGACCTACTCCGTCAACCAGCTTCCACAACACGAACTGCGATGCCGTCATATTCGACGATGTCACCGGCGCGTAATTGACGGCCACGACGAATTTCAACCTCGTCGTTGACCATGACCTCGCCTTCGGCGAGCAGGAATTTCGCGTCCGAACCTGAATCAACAAGGTTCGACAACTTCAGGAACTGGCCGAGCCGAATGGTGTCGGTGCTGATTTCGATCTCGTGCATGTCTTTAGTTTCGCCGAATTTTCCGTGCCAATGAACCAAGGAATCGCAACGGACGAGTTACACGCATTGAGCGGCTCTTCATGAGTCGCGAAATGGCTTCTTGTGAGTCCAACTTGCACTGCTCAATCTCAAGATCGCGCTCGTGCACTCGGGCTTCAAGGGCTACTGCCTGACTCTGTGCATCCAGAAAATGTTGATAGTGCTCTGCGACAGACGCTTCGAGCGCGGAAATCATGTCTCTCGTACCGTTCACATAGCGCTCGGCATACTGCGCAAAGTCAACGACCATCACACTGGCCTCGCGGCTTGCGATCTCTGTGATCGACTCTGCCCTTTCCTCGGATTCCACCGAACGCGGCGTTCGATGCTTTGCCTCGAAACGTTCGGCATTTCTCTCGTACAGGAACCGAGCAAAGAGACTCGGTGTCGAACCATTTCGCTCATGGGAAATGACTGCGTGTGGTTCAAGGACAACAGTCATTGCATTACGCGTGACTCGATATCCG
>SYBH01000073.1 GCA_005787345.1 Actinomycetota bacterium | reverse complement strand
GATATCGCTCAACGAACTTCAGCCCGGAGAGGACATGGCTTCCCAAGGTGCGCTGTACAACTACCCGATCGGGAGTTCGAAGATCGCACAACTTGATCCTGCGCGCAACCGGTACTTCAAGATCAACAACGGACCGTATGTAGGTGATCGCTGTCGTGATGTCCAGTATTCGCCACTTTGGGAAAGCATCGGCGGTTAGATCGTGCGCGCGAGTCGCATGATGGCATGTGTGGCGGGTATGTGTCTACTCGCTATCGTGACTAAGACGCCGACTGTGCTCTCTGCAAAGTCGGTAGCTGATCCACTCAGTCGTGATCGCAGAATCACTCAACGTGCGCGCCTTGCGCCGGTGGATTCATGTCGCAGTTCGGACGCGACCCCAACCAATGGGATGGACCTCAGCCAGACCAGAACGGCCTCGCTGGGTTTTCCGCGCCCAACGACGTTCGGCAGTCCCGCGTCCTTGAACATCGCGGTATTGCCACTGACATTCTCCGACTTGCCGTATCGCGACTCCGACCACACGGCCCTGCAAGCAGCAATGCGTGAGTTCAAGCGATACTTCGAAGCGATGTCCTATGGAAAAGCAGCCATCACGTACCAGGTGGTTGCCCTCGCAGATGCCGTGAGGATGCCGGACACTGCGCGTTCGTACGGCGCTTTCGGTGAGTACATAGACCTCGGCCGTGTGGTTCAAGAGTCACTCAACAACGCTTCACCCACGCTGAAACTTTCGTCGTACGACATGGTCGCTTTGGAAATCGCTCGCAACGACTCGGTGAAGTTCTGGCCAGGCGCGTATACGAATTCCATTGAGACTCCGAATGGACGAGTGGGTGGCTCAGTTCTGGCGGGTGGATGGCAAGGGGCCAACTGGCGAGCCATCGCGCACGAGGTCGGTCACGTCTGGCTCGCGTTGGAGGACCTCTACGACCACTCGCCACCACCGCAATATGACGGCACGTTCTGGGAGTACGACTTGATGAACAGCTTTCGCGGATCAGCGCCGGAACTCACCTCGTGGCACAGGTTCTTGTTGGGCTGGCTTGACGATGCGCAGGTTCGCTGTATCTCGGAGGCCACAAGCAGGAAGACCACCCACTACCTCTCGGCCATCACGGATCGAAATGCATTACCCAAGATGGTGGCAAAGTCGTTGAGTCCCGGCCGCACATTGGTGCTGGAGAGTCGTCGCAATCGGGGCTACGACAAACTTGATGACTCGGTCTTGGTGTACATCGTGGACTCCACACGTCGTAGTGGTGATGGGCCAATCGAGGCCAAGGCGGAGCTCACGCTCAACAAGGGCCGCAAGCCACGCATTGACCGCTATGTGATTCCGGTTGGTTCGTCGATTCGAGTCGAAGGTGTCACCATACGTCTCATCGCATCAAGCAAGTGGGGTGATCTCGTTGAAGTCGTCCAAAGTTGAGCGCCGTGCCGTGAAGAAGGTCGTCAGGATTGTCGTTGCGATAGCAGCTTGTTTCGCTGTGAATTTGTCGGTGGACGTAGCAGCCGCAACGCAGGTCGCACCGGGCGGACCATGCAAGAAAGCTGGTCAGACATGGGACTTCCAGAACAAAGCCTTGGTTTGCAGGATGTCCGGCGCACGATTGCGATGGGTGCAGGTGTCTATCGGTCGCAAACCTGGATCGGTGTCACGTTCAGCGAAAGACACGCTCGCTGATGACTATGCACGATTCTCCAAGCCGCTTTCACGTTCACTCGTCGATCGTCCCGATGATGGCGGCGAGTCGAGCCCAAAGGTGAAGGTGATTTACGCGGTGCCGTCCTTCGCGAAGGATCAGCGTCGTGACGTCTCTGGAGAAATCGCCCGCGGTCTCTTCGAAGTCGAAGAGTGGCGAGCCAGTCAAAACGGTGGATTTGGATTGAGGTACGACACGTACAACGGGGCACTTGACATCGGCTACATGACGTTCGAGTCCACCAAGCAGCAGTGGTACGACCGCTTTTACGACATTCGCCCGTATCCAGGTTTTCGCAATGGCCTGAGTTACTTCCACCTGGAGTTGCATAGGGCGGGGTGGTGGTCGGGACCACTCGTTACCGGCACCGATGACACTGCTGGGATTGATGCGCTCAGGCGAGGTGATCTCTACTTCGTGGTATTCGAAGCCCCCGCCGGTGCGTACGGTCGTACGGGCGCAGGTGAGGGTAGCTGTAGATCCATGATCGATGCAATGAATGACAGCATCCCGATCATCGGCTGGGCGTCAATCGACGACCGCGGTACGGAGTGTGACCAAGTAGATGTGGCTGGACGTTTCGACTTCGCAGCGAACGGAGCGAATCAGAACCGCTGGATCGCCAGGAAGTACGGGATGATCGACCACTTCCATCAGTACATGCGCAATTTGCCCGGGTGTTCCAACCCTGCGAGTCCGAAGGATGGCGAGCGGGTCAAGATTCCGGGGGTTCTTGATGAATCCAAGGCGTGGGAGATTCGCGGTGGCTTCAATCGGGATCTCTCGGAGATCAACGATCCGAACAGTGCCCGCGTTGCCGAGGGAATTGCAATCGGCAAGCCTCCGATGCTCGACCCGCGACATGACCTGTACTTCCACATCACTTCTGACAAGCTCGCCGGTGCCGGCGTCTGCAACAGCGACATTTCCAAGCATCCACTGTGGGACAATCTTCCGCTCGACCGCGACTCGGGTCGAACTTTGTTGCGCAGTAGCTACGACCGACCAGACGACATCAGTGGTCCGCAGTTCCACGCCGTGTATGTGGTGCGCAACGGCGCCAAGGATTTCATGTACGACACCAGTGGAGACATCGAACGCGCACTGCGACACGCCGACGGCTGGCTGCGTCAAGAAACAGGGAAGGGCATGCGCCTGGACACCTTTCAGGGCAAGGTGGACGTGACGTATCTTCCGCTACCGCCTCGATTCGAGTCGAAAACGGGCAACGACTGCAGCAAGGTGCCGTGCCCGAACGATCAAGATTTCTATGCGCACCTTCGCTCGTACGGCCGCATTCATCCCGACAAGACGTATCTCTTTTTCTATTCGGGTGGCCTCACGGACTATGTGTTGTGCGGTGGCGCAGGAATCGGCAAGTCCGTACTTCTTAACCTTGAAGTTGACGGAAAGTCTTGTTCGGGCACGGACTGGACGAAGTCGAACGCGACCTCTCTGTCATGGTCTCTCCTGGCACTCCACGAGACGTTCCACTCGCTCGGAGCCGTGTGTTCTTCGGCGCCAGAGAGTGATGGTGCGTACCACTCATCTCGCGCGGACGACGTCATGAATGCGCGGGCGAAGGGCACGGTGAAGCTCGATCCGACACGTAGGAACTACTGGGGCAGCGTTCCCGCCGACTGTACCGATCTATCGCAAAGTCCATTGTTCTCGTCATGAGTCACCCAACGTTGATCTCGCGTCGACTGGATTGGAAGGTCGCAAGGAGCGTGGTTGGCGCATTGGCAGTTGTCATCGTCGCCATGACGGTGCTCAGCGTGCCGGCTCAAGCGACGTCGGCTGATTGTCGAGCAATCGGAGTTGCGCGTCTTGAGAACGGTTCGTTGAAGATTTGCAGTCAAGTGGGCAATCGACGTGTGTGGCGGAGTACGTCGATTCCAAGTTCCAGTGGTAGCTCCAAGATTCGAGCAGCACAGGTGTATCCAGGTAGCGACTTGACGGGACAAAATCTCCGCGGGATCAATCTCGCGGGGCGTGATATCTCTACGGCGCGAATGCCATTCGCGGATTTGACGGGAGCAAACCTCTCAGGTTCCTTCGTGATGAGCCTGAACTTTGCCTCGGCAAGTCTTGTCAGAGCCAATTTGTCGAAGATGTTCGGGGGTTGGCTCTTCTTCAACGGTGCAAATCTGGAAGGCGCCAACCTTTCCGGTACCTACCTCCCAAGTTCGAACTTCGACGCATACGTCGCGGAGTATGGCAACGTTCGAGTGAACCTTCAAGGCGCCAATCTCGACTCGGCGACGTTGCGTAGTTCCACGTTCGAGAACGCCGACTTGAACAAAGTGAGTGCTAAAGGTGCAAACTTTCAGGATTCGCTCTTTGTTGGAGCGAACCTTCGAAATGCAAATCTCACGGGAGCGAGTTTCGAGGGAGCCAGGCTGGACCGCGCGAATTTCTCCGGCTCCATCGTGGGAAGCGACTGGAAAACGCTGTTTCAGGGAGCCCGTTTTGAAAACACCACGTGGGTGGATGGCAAGATCTACTCCGTCATGCCGGATACGCCCTAGTCGCGATGTTTGGTTCGAAGGCGCGCGGCCGGTAACTAGTTCGAGCGCACACGGCGCAAGAACAGCTGAGTTCGCTCGTCGCGCGGCGCTCCGAACACTTGTGATGGTGAGCCGATTTCGGCCACCGAACCGGCATGCAAGAAGCACACACGATCGGAAATTTCTCGCGCAAACGCCATCTCGTGCGTAGCAATCAACAGTGTGATGCCGCTGCCCTTCAGCTCGCGCACCACATCGAGTACTTCTCCCACCAGTTCGGGGTCGAGTGCTGATGTGATTTCATCGAGCAGCAACACTTCGGGTTGCATGGCGAGCGCACGGATGATGGCAACGCGTTGCTGCTGGCCACCCGACAACTGATCGGGGAATGCGCTCGCCTTG
>SYBH01000072.1 GCA_005787345.1 Actinomycetota bacterium | reverse complement strand
TGCGCTGATGCTCGGTTTGCTCGCGCTCGGTCTTGCTGCGGCACAGCGAGAGAAAAAGAAGTTGGCGGTAGCGCTCATTGCTGCTGCAACAGCGGTGAAACTTCCGGCGGCTGTCGGTTTGTTGTACCTCGGTTGGTGCTGGCGTGGGGCAATTGCCACGTGGAAAGAACGTGTTGTTTCAACAGCAGCGGTCTTTGCCTCTTCGATTGCCGCAATTGCCGTCGGTAGTTTTTTCGTTGGGCTGGGTCCGGGCTGGGTCACCGCTCTCACGAGTACGGGAAAAGTCAACGACACCTATTCACCGACTACGAAAATTGGATTCAGTATCGCTGAGATCCTCAATGGGCTCGGACTTGACGTCAATGGCCAACTTCTTGCTTCTGGAGTCCGGGCGCTCGGACTTCTGGCGACAGCGGCAATTGCGTTCGTGATGCTGATGCGCAGTCCGCGAGTCGGCTACATCAAAGCCACGGGTGTGATGTTGGTTGCGTATGTCTTGCTCGGCCCGGTGATTTGGCCTTGGTATCTGGTGACAGGCTTCGCACTGCTTGCGGCTTGTGGTCTTGGTCGCTACCGCCCGTCCTATTTGGTTGTTTGTCTCGCAGCGAGTTGGTTTGTCTGGCCCACTTCGGTGGTCTCCATGGGGACAGCGGGAAGTGGCTATCAGCATCTCCGAGGGCTTGGCGTTGTTCTGCTCGTTATCGCTCTCGCTTGGGGTGCACAACGTTTTGCCAGTCGTTGGGAGCGGCGTTATCACGGTCTCAGCGCGGCGGAACGCCAAGCCGCAGTTTCTAACGAACTCGCCGAGATCGATTCGTGATGTTGAGCGCGACGGTTTACAACGAAGAAACCTTGTGGTCTGTGAACGGCATCGAAGCGATTGTGTCCGCGATTACCGATCCTTCAAATTTGCTGTGGATCGACCTTTGCGGACCAGGTGAGGAGGAGCTCGATGAAATTGCCCGAGGTCTTGATCTCCATGAATTAGCGGTAGAGGATGTCCGAAAGCACGGTCAACGGGCGAAACTCAATCGTTATCCGCTTCATGCATTTTTGGTCGCCTATGCCCGCGCTGAGGACGGCGACATGTGCGAGGTGGATTTCTTCATTGGACCAAACTGGTTAGTGACTGTCCGCGAAACGAATGATCACGGCGAGACCTTCTCAATCGCCGAAGTCACACGTCGCTATGACCGCATTCGGAGTCTGGATACTGGCGTCGGATTCCTGCTCTATTGCCTCCTCGATGAATTAGTCGATGGGTACTTCGGTGAAGCCGAAAAAGCAGAGGATGCACTGGAAGCCATTGAGGAGATGCTCTTTGATCTCGGGCCTCCGCCAGATGGAACGCTTCAGCAGGAACTTCTAGATTTACGACGATCGATGATTACGTTTCGTCGCAAGGTCGTCCCGTTGCGCGATGTTGCGCTTTCGTTGCTTCGCCGCGAGGTTCCGTGGATCGAAGATGCGGCAATCGTGTATTTCGAAGATGTCTTTGATCATTTGCTGCGGGTCATTGATCAGATCGATACACAGCGTGAACTTATGGGCAATGTGGTCGATGCAAGTCTCGCCCTCACGTCAAACCGAATGAACGAAGTGATGAAGAAGATGACCTCTTGGGGCGCAATTCTCATTGTTGCGACCCTGATTGCTGGTATCTACGGCATGAATTTCACCGATATGCCGGAACTTCACTGGAGGTTCGGGTACTACGGCGCGCTTGGGCTAATGCTTTTAACAACGAGCTGCTTGTATCTCTATTTCCGCCGTAAGAAGTGGCTCTAACCCGGACATGTTCCGAATCGAACAGACTCAACGGCGGTGAAGCAGTCTGTGCGTGAGTCGCTCTGACTCGCGTTGGCGCAACGCAACATTCACTTCGAGGCGTTCAAGGTGCTGGGCGAGGATTTTGTCACCTTGAGGTACCTCGTGGGTTTCGAAGAAGACCATGACCTCGGCTGCGGTTTTAGATTTCGACAATCCGCGGATTCCTTCAAGGAAACGTGCAATCGAATTCGATGGCAGGCGAGTGGTGATCGCCTCCCATTCAGAACTCACAAAGAACCAAGCAATTTCGCCAGCATCACGATTTGAAAGTGCCCTGCGGAGAAGAAGCGGCGCGTTCTGACTCCGTACTTCATCGGTCAACGTCATTCGCACTAATCGGGCGATGAGGTCAGGGTCAGGAAAATCGGCAAGCGCTCCGAGATAGCGGAGTTCCTCTTGAGGTGTCGGCGCATTCTTCATGCGGCGAATGAACTCATCGAAGTCGCTAGATGTTCCGGTCGCGGCAACAATGTTGACCGACGCCGCTACGAGCGCGGGGTCAGGTTCGAGTGCACCGATGTCGAGAATCACATGTGCTCGAGATTGGACGTCAATGTTGGCGCCAAGGACTCCAAGGGCTTCAAATAAAACGCCGCGGAGAGCCCGGTCGCGGTCTGAATCCCCAGGGCGAGGCTCGGGGCCGAGTTCCTCATAGGCTGGGTTGATGAGTCCGCGCACCCGGGTGTGGAGCGCTGCCCGCCCATCGCCATCGACAATACGGTCGAGTGCGGTGAGGCCAGCAATGATTCTCTGCCATACAGAGAGATCTGTTTCTTCGCTGAACGCTTCGGCAACTTCAAGGAAGTCGTAGGCCTCAAGGTCGCCGGCAAGCACCGAGGCCCAGATGTCGTCAACAAGTCCGTAACGCTCGATCGCCGAGAGATCGGTTTGCGCATGTGTCACCAACGCCGCCCGAAGGTCGGGTGCATAACGAGCTCTGTAGAAGCCGGTGCCTTCAGTGTTGATATAGATCCAGGTTGCTGGCTCGATCAGCTCAATATCGATTGATGGTTGATCAAGAAGCACCTTTTCGAACGTGATGACTCCATCTGTTGCACTGCACTGCGAAAAGATAAGCGGGACAATCCACTGGGCTGCGTCGTCGTGTGCGGGAATGATTGATTCGCCGTCGCCAAGATCACCGGCATAACCGAAGCGATGTTGTGAAAGGCGCAGGGTTCGGCCGTCGTTGACGACATCAACGGAGATGACGGGGAAGCCGCCCTGGAAAATCCACGAGTCCATGATTCGGCGAACGGGTTCGCCAGTTGCTGATTCAATCGCGTCCCAAAGATCGGTCGTTTCCGTGGTGCCGTAAGCGTGCTCTGCGAGGTATTGGCGGATACCCGCGCGGAACTGGTCTTCGCCGAGGTATTGCTCGAGCATGCGAACAACCGCAGCGCCTTTTTCGTAGGTGAGGATGTCGAACATGCCTTCGGCATCGGCGGGCGAAATGACGGGGTACTCAATCGGACGAGTATTCGTGAGCGAATCGGTATCGAACGCGGCCGTTCTTGAGAGTCCGAATGTTGACCAGCGATCCCACTGTGGCCGGAACGCATCAGTCGCATGCATTTCCATGAAGGTGGCGAAGGCTTCATTGAGCCAAATGCCGTTCCACCACTTCATCGTGACGAGATCGCC
>SYBH01000071.1 GCA_005787345.1 Actinomycetota bacterium | reverse complement strand
TGCTACTCAGTTGAAGTCGTACTGGAGTCAACAAATCACGATCACAAACGACGCGACCAACGTCAACGACAGTGCATTGATTGATTGGGTTACTTCGACTCCGCAGCAGACAACAACCACGACAGCAGCTCCAACAACAACAGCTGCTCCGACCACGACGGCTCCGCCTCAGACAACAACAACATTGGCTCCGCCTCAGACAACAACGACGACGGTTGCTCCGGGTCCGAACGACCCTGCTCCGACAACAACGACGACGGTTGCTCCGGCTCCGGGCACTCCGGCTCCGACGGCCCCGGTCATGGTGCCGGTACACGCTGGATAACTTCCACGCCGTGCAGTTTGATGAGAAGGTGTCCCGCTACGGCGGGGCACCTTCTTTCATTTAGCGCCGACTGAGGTTTCTACATCAAGGCCAGCGGACAAGTGGATGCGTGCACCGAACGTCATGAGTATCGCCTAATCAGGCTTTGGCGAGCACCGTTGCCCCCAAACCTGTTCAGCAGGTTCGGATGCGAGCGCCAGAACTACTGACTTTGGCGGGCAATCTTTCGAGCCAAGTAGGGCGAGAACCAACCGGCGTAACGCAATTGAAGTTCCGGCAGCTGCCAGTCGCGGCCGGTGACAACACCGCGGCAATCATTCGACCCGCACAGGCAATCGAACTCGTCGTAGTCACCACTATCGCTCATGGCGTAGTCGAATGTGAGCTCTTCGCCGATCGCGATGTCGCGCATCGCGACCACAAGCATGTTGCCGGCCAACCCGCAGTTGGGCGTGCACGAGTGGTTGACGTAATCGCCAGGATCAGCGGTTTCGCCCGACACTAAATAGAGGTGTTCGTCGACCTGCATCGTGCGCGAAACGCGTGCGGCTGGAAGCGCACGCAACTCGGCTTCGTCGGCTAGCCAACCGCCAAACGCGGCGACCGACTCACCTGCGGCAATCGGCTCGAGCGCATAGGAACCCATGCCCTTGCCGCCGGTGTTTCTCGCCTCCGCCTTAGGGGTCAACCAGTTGAAATACACAGACTGACTTTGTCACATGGGATTGGCGGGTCTGTGCGAAGCGATGTGGGATTCGCCCGAACCGAGGCCAGGCCCCGGAATCGCACGGCTGGCTACTGGAGGAGAGACAGCGGTGATTGAGCGGTGAGCCGAATCGAAAGGCCGCAGCCGATTCTCAGCCGCATCAGAGCAATCGACTCGTGATGCGGTAGAACTCGGGCTATGACAGGTACATCACTCAACGGCGCATCGGTTCTCTTGCTGGGCGCCACCGGGGGACTAGGTCAGGCGCTCGGTGAAGAACTTGCCGCACGCAATGCCGCTCTCACCCTGGTGGGGCGCGACCAACAACGTCTCGATCAACTGACGGTGGCTGGCCCGCGGGTGGTACTTGATCTGCGATCGCCCGATGCTTGCGCTACGGCCATACGAACTGCGGTTGAGCATCACGGAAAGCTTGATGTTGTGATCAACGCTGTTGGAGTCGTGGCCTTCGGCGACATTGCGACGCTGTCGACCGACGTGATGGAAGACCTGTTCATGACCAACACGTTCATTCCCATCATGATTGCCACCGAAGCGATGAACACACTTTCCACCGGTGGTGTGATCGTGAACATTTCCGGTGTCATCGCAGAACAGAATTTGCCCGGCATGGTGGCGTATGGCGCATCGAAAGCCGCGGTGCGCGCGTTCGACGAAGGTTTGGCGCGTGAAGCGCGACGCAAAGGCGTACGCGTGCTTGATGCTCGACCACCGCATACTGAAACCGGACTCGCGGGTCGGGCGATTGCGGGCACCGCGCCGAAGATGGGCGAGGGACTGGAACCAGCGACTGTTGCGCGCGTGATTTGCGACGCAATCGAAAGCGGAGCGACGGATCTGGGTTCTGCGGCGTTTGCTGGGTGAAGTTGGTGTAACCGTGTCGTGAGCAACAGGGACGGCACGCAAACGCCTACTCCGCTACTGTCCGCACATACCCGGTCGCCGGGTCCGACGATGGAGGAATGTCATGGCTGCAGACGATCGTGCACCGATTACACCGCTCGCTATTCCCGTCACCACAACGTTCGAAGTCAATGGTAAGGCCGGCACCGTCCTCGGCCCCTGCTTCGGCGTTATCGCTCGCTCAATGGGTTTCACCCGCGGCGTCGTGGGCGGGGTCAAGGCATTGAAGAAGGGCAACATCACCGAGTACTCGGCCACCCTTGAAGAGGGCCGACGTGAAGCAGTGGAGCGCATGGTCGATCACGCAGTCGCGATGGGCGCCAATGCAGTCACCGGTGTGCGGTTCGACTCGAGCGATATCGCCGACGGCATCGTCGAGATCGTCGCCTACGGCACTGCCGTCTCTCTTTGAGCCTGTGACGACACCGACGACTGCGATAACAAACTACTTCGTCGTCAAAAGCTTGTGCTCGTCAGCGAATCCCATAGTCGTGGAACTTTCGTTGCGAGAACTGACTACCAATGGGTCAGCGCCTTGATTCAACCATTGGATTCGCCTGCGGTGCCTGCACCAGTTGAGGAAACCGCTGGTTCCCAATAAGGGCGATGGAACGCGTACTTAAAACCGAGTGCGACAGAATCTGCGTTCTTGACTTTCCGGCCGAGCGCAGCGAGTTCATGAAAAATGATCGGTAGAGGTCGATATGTTCCAACCGGCTGCGTGAGCCCGTAAAGGGGATCGACGTCTTCGACGTCCACATATGTTCCAAATATTCGATCCCAAATAATCAGTAACCCACCAAAATTGTGATCGATGTAGACCTTCTGTCGAGCGTGATGAGCTCGATGGTGCTCGGGCGTGTTGAAAATGTATTCGTAGGGCCTCGGCATGCGCTTTAACCAAGTGATGTGCAGAGGCAATTGGTAATACAAAACGAACCCATACGCTGCGAATACGTAGAGGGGGTTGATGCCCAAGAGAGGAATCAACACCAAGAACGTGAGTCCCAAGTGGTCAAGAAGCGAAATCCGCACGGCCACTGATGGGTTGTATTTTTCGCTCGAATGGTGGACTGAATGGCTTCCCCAGAAAAGTTCAACCGTGTGACCAATTCTGTGACTCCAGTAATAACAGAAGTCCCAGAGAACGAGGATCGTGACGAAAATAAAGATCGGTCCTAACGTTCCGAACGTCGTACTTGCCCATTTCCCGTAGTGCAATGGAGTGACCTTAGATAACCAATCTGCGATGAAATAGGCGATCGGAAGAAGCACGCTGCCGAGGAAGAACGCTCCAATAATCCCTATAACGAATGAACCAGATGCGTCATCCAAGGCCGCTCTATCGGGGAGCGTCCGGTTCACGAGCAGGCGCATCCCCTCCACGACGAAGAGAAGGAAGATGAAGACAATAAAAAAGTACGACGCAGCATGGAGTTCAAAAATCGACCAAAAGACAACAGCGGCGACAGCAGCGACAATGCTCAAGGTCATCGATGCAACGGTGGGGTTGATTTTCTTGTGATCTCGAGTGCTGTCGCTACGGTTGGGCTGAGGTTCCATGTTCATGAAAGCGATAGTAACTGAGCTACTAAAAATTGATCGGTCTATTCAGTTCAATGACATTCTTGGAGTTAGACAGCTGACTGGAGTACTGAGATCTAGAGCATTACTAACGAGTCCGACGTCGATTTCTGAGTCTGATAGCGAGTTTCACCTCGTTGTCTTGAACCCCCGATCTCATGGTCCGTAGTCCGCCAAGGCTCGTATCGCCTGATCTCGCTCAGTGTTTTCCGTTCGAAGAAACTTCGATGCGATGGAAAGCGGACTGACCGATCCGGGTTCTGCGGCGTTGTTGGGCGAAGTTGGTGCAACGGTGTCGTGAGCAACGCACACGTTGCGCAAACGTCCTCTCCGCTACTGTCCGCAAATAGCCGGCCTCCGGGTCCAACGATGGAGGAATGTCATGGCCGCAGTCGATCGTGCACCGATTACTCCGCTTACAATTCTCGTCACCACAACGTTCGAGGTCAATGGCCAGGCCGGCATCGTCGCGATCGTCGCCTACGGCACTGCCGTCTCGTTGTAACGCCGCGACGCCCGCCGGGACCCCCAAGGCGTTTGCCACGCATCACGGTGAACGGTTCAAACAACATTTCATCGGCGGATCCCATGTTCGGTGCTCTGGCCGACAATGGTGGACCGACCAACACGACGACGAGGGTCGTGACCGACCCGATGGTTCGGGCCTTCACCGGCTTATCAGTTGCTCATGACTCGGCCAGGAGTTCCCGAGCAGGGTTCATGCCGAAGGGTTGGAAATAGGCCGTTTGACCTATTCGCACTGTCCCACCCTTTCTCTATTATCGAACATATGTTCGTAACGTCGACCGAGGATCTGGGTTCTCTCGCACAGACTCTGCCTCCTCTCACAACAGAGATGCGAAAGGGTCTTGCTCGGTTAGAGCATCTCCGTGGTCGTTGTCAGCGGATGCGTCTCGAGGGCGCTTTCGATGCCGGTGTTGATGTCGATACAGGTGGCATTGCAGGCGTGGTTTCGAGTGGAGGCGCGCCCGGCGAGGGCGCGTCGGGGTTTGGGCATGGCGAAAGTTCGGACCCGGCCTCGGAGGCTTCTCATGAAGTTCCGCTGGGGTTTGGGCCGTGCATGGCATCACTACAACGAACGGTTGAAGGGTTTGCGCGTTGTGGGGTGCCGGCCGACGGTGGCGCGTTGGTTGCATTGCGCGCGCAGCTCGATCGTATGAGCGCGTTGATTGCTGAAGCCGAGGTTCGGTTCGATGTTGGCGAGGTTTGGCGCAACGACGGCGCCGGTTCACTGCGCGGTTGGTTTGCCGATCGTGGTGGGTTGGGGCGCAAGGCTGCAACGGTTGAAGCGCGGCGGGTGGAACGTTTGGAATCCTGGCCCGAGGTTGGTTCGGCGTGGTCGGCCGGTGTGCTCAGTGGCGCAAAAGTTGACGTGCTTGTGGCCGCGGTGCCGCGGCGGTTTGCGTCGTTATTCGCCGAGCATCAGCGTGGTGTGGTCGATGCGATTGCGCCGCTCGATGTTGAACAAACAACGGTGGCTGTGCGTCAGTGGGTGCGCGCGGCCGAAGCGTCCGATGGCGCGGAAGATCTTCGTGAACGACCGTCCGGTGTGTACCTCGATCAAGGATTCGACGGCAGCTTCGTAGTGCAGGGTGTATTCAATTCGACCGAAGCGGCAATCGTCGACGCCACCTTGCGTGTGTTTGACGTGCCCGACGAAATTGATGCAAACGGCGAAATCATTGGCGAACGACGCTCTACTGGGCAGCGCCAGGCCGATGCGTTGGTCGCGGCGTGTTCGTTTGCGCTTGCTCATCGCGATGGTGGCGGCGAATCCGGTCGATTCCAACCACACGTGTCGCTGGTGTTTGATGTGCAGCAGTTGCGTGCCGCAGGTTTGGCCGGGGCGGGCGTGTCGTCGGTGGCCGATATTGAAGATCTCGCGGTGAAGAACGAGTGGTCGGCTGCCGAGAAGGCGTGGTTCGTCGAAGCTCTTGGTCATCACGGCGACGGCGTAACCGCCGAAGGAATGCTGGTCGATGCAACAGCAATGTCGACTCTGTCCTGCGACTCGGTCGTGCAAGCAGTGTTGACGAACGGTTCGAAAGTGTTGCGATTGGGTCGAACGGAACGAACGGCGCAACCTTCGCAACGAAGAGCAATCATCGCCCGAGACAGACATTGCCGAGCTCCGGGATGTCGAACGAAACCGAGATTCTGCGATGTGCATCACGTAGATCATTGGATCAACGGCGGCAAGACCGATGTCGACCGAATGGTGTTGTTATGCGGCACGCACCATCGGGAGTTTCATAAACCCGGCTACCAAATGGAGTTCGCGGACGACGGTACGTTCACCGTTCACTCGCCCAAAGGGTGGACCAGGTCTTCGGTGCCCGAACACCTCGAGGCACCCCGGTTCCGAAAGGGGTGAGCCGACGTCAGCCACCACGGCCGGCCCCGACCCGCTGGCTCAAACCTCCAGCGCCTACCGGGCCGGGAGTAGCCTCGCCAGATGTTGAGATACCTCGTTACCGCTGTAATTTTTGGTCTGATCTTCGCTCTCTACAACCTCTTACGCCCTCGCATCGATCCGAAATTCAAGGGGCGACCGGTCTTGGCAGTGGTCGCTTTTGTTGGGTTCTTTGCGCTGGTCGGAGTGGTTTTCTGGCTCGTAGGTCTGTACTAACTGGGACAGAGCAAGAACCCGGCAGGTGTTCCGGTTTATCGACACGCCGACGGGGGCATCTGCGGGCAGTTCGGTAGAGTCCTGCGGTGACTTTCTTGCGAAATACCTCCCCTCGTGTACTGGCCGCTGTTTTGGCAATTGCGATCATCGGGGGCTGTTCCTCGACATCCGGAAACGACGCGACCGACCTCCCTGGCGACATCCAGGGCGAGGCGCTGGCGGAATGCCTGTCTGGTCAGACCATTCCCGCCGGCTCGACACTCAACATCTCAACCACTGTCGCCCCAATCACGTCAATCGTTGCGAATGTGGCCGGGGGACTGGCGAAGATCACGGGAATCGTTCCTGAAGGCACCAACTCGCACACGTTTGAACCCTCGCCGAACGTGGCGGTAACGCTGGCCAAATCCGATGTGCTCTTTGCGAACGGTCTTGTTCTCGAGGAACCGACGAAAGAACTTGCCGATAGCAACCTCCCCAAATCGGCTGCTCTTTGTGAACTCGGAACGGCCGTATTGCCCGTTTCCGACTACATCTACGACTTCTCTTTTCCCGAGGATGGCGGCAAGCCGAATCCCCATCTTTGGACGAACCCGAAACTCGCCATTAAATACGTCGCGCTCATCCGTGATGTTCTCGTGAAGATGGACCCGGCGAATGCTGCGGCGTACACCTCAAATGCGGCCGCCTACACAAGCAAACTCGATGCACTTGATGCAGCCGTTACAACGGCGAGCGCAACTCTGCCGGCTGAAGACCGCAGACTCCTCACCTATCACGACGCGTACGCCTACTTTGCCGCCGACTACGGATGGGTAGTTGTGGGCGCTATTCAGCCTTCTGATTTTAACGAACCCACCGCGCGCGAAGTTGGCGATCTGATCGCTCAGGTACGGGACTCCAAAGTGAAGGCCATCTTCGGCTCCGAGGTCTTCCCGAGTCCGGTGCTTGAACAGATCGGACGCGAAACCGGCGTCACCTACATCGATGTTCTTCGTGACGACGATCTTCTTGGTGAACCCGGAGATCCTGAGCATTCTTTTCTCGGCCTCATGCAATTCGATTACATCACCATGGTTGAAGCCCTCGGTGGCGAAGCTACGGCTCTTCGCAATCTCGACATCTCTGACGTTGCCCCTGACACGGCCAAATACCCGCAGTGACAACGATGATCGAGCTCGATGGAATTTCGCATTCCTATGGCGGACCGACCGTGCTCGAGCATGTCCATCTGACGATCGATGAAGGCTCGTTCCTCGGGGTCATCGGCCCATCAGGTTCGGGCAAGACCACGCTGTTGCGTTTGGTGCTCGGAAATCTCCGACCCACCGAGGGCGTGGTGCGGCGTCGGGCCAATCTGCGGATCGCGTATGTTCCCCAGGTCGAAACAGTCAACTGGAACTTCCCCATCACGGTGAGCGAGGTCGTCCTGATGGCGGCCGCGGCCAAGTGGT
>SYBH01000070.1 GCA_005787345.1 Actinomycetota bacterium | reverse complement strand
GGGCCCTAGAACGCCCTCTGAGGCGACTGTCACACCCATTCCGTAGATTGAGCGGTGTGACCGCTCTTCTGCCTGTCCTCACCCTCCTCATCGGCCTCGCCATCGGCGCATTGGTCGGCACCCGCCTTGCATCACGTCAGCCGGGTGCCGATCCACTCGATGTCGACCGCACCCGAGACATCGCCAATGCCACCCTGGCCACCACCATGCGCGAACTCATCGACGTCAACACGCGCCTTCAAGCCGAAGCCACGGCACGGGCTGCGACCGAGGCAGCTCAACAGCAGAAGTCTGTACACGACCTTGTGGCGCCCGTTGGCGAGCAACTTGCCAAGCTCGACCAGAAGCTCAATGAGCTCGAAAACAAACGTGTCGAGGATTCTGGTCGCTTGAACACCAGCATCGGCTCGTTGTCCTCGCTTGCGACATCGCTACAGAAGGAAACGGCCGAGCTGGCGTCAGCTATGAAGAACACCAAAGTGCGCGGCAACTGGGGCGAACTTCAACTCCAACGCGTCATCGAACTTGCCGGCATGACTGAACACATCATGTACGAACAACAAGAACACATCGCTGGCGATGGCGACGCGGCCCGACCCGACATGATCGTTCGTCTTCCCGACTCGAAGAAGATCATCATCGATGCAAAAGCACCAATGTCTGCCTATTTGAATGCAATCAACGCCACCACCGACATTGAACGAGAACAGCTACTCACCAAGCACGCTGCCGACGTCATGGCGCATGTCAATACACTCGCAAAAAGGAATTACGCCGCTCGTGTCGATGGCTCACTCGATTTCATCGTGATGTTTGTGCCCGGCGATACGTTCCTCACCGCCGCGTTCGACGCCAACCCCGAATTCCTCGAACAGGCCATCGCAAAAAATGTGTTCCCCGCATCGCCCGGCACATTGATTGCGCTGCTCCGAGCAATTGCCTACGGCTGGCGTCAAGAGCAACTGGCCGAGAACGCCGCGCAGGTCGTCGCCCTCGGCAAAGAGCTCTACGAACGCGTCGGCATCTTTACCGGTCACCTCCAAAAAGTTGGCAACAGCCTCACCAAGGCCACCGAGTCCTATAACTCCGCAGTGGCCTCACTTGAGACTCGCGTCATGCCCTCGGCCCGCCGGTTCGAAACCCTTGCGGTGGCCTCGGATCAGGCCCTGCCCGGAGTCAGCCCAATCGACGTCACCACCCGCCAGGTCTCACTTCCTGAGCTCGAAGCAGGCTCGGGCGAGGAGCGTTAGAGAAAATCCGGCGCCGGGTGCCTTGCTCCCTACCTACTGGTCGGTAGACTGGCTCCATGTCCACCGGAGAACTACTGACTGAAACCCCCGAGACCGAGCCGGAAATGGCCGAAAAAGCGCCTAATCGGCCCGAAAAAGGCTCCCTCAAGCCTGTTCTCGACATCATTCCTGCCGAGGCCTACAACAACCCCACATGGAAGGGTTTGGCGTATTTCGGGCGCGATCTCATCCTCTACGGGCTCGTGGTCGCGGGCCTCATCGCCTTCAACAACCCATTCGCCGTCGTGGCCCTTTGGGTGGTTTCGGCCCTGGTGATCTCTGGTCTCTTCGTCGTTGCCCACGACGCTGCCCACGGCGCCCTCTTCTCCTCTAAACGCCTCAACCGAACCATCGGCACCATTGCGATGTTGCCGTCGTGGCACGTCTACGAGGGTTGGACGCTTGGCCACAATCGCATCCACCACGGTTACACGGTTCGTGAGGGATTCGATTTCGTCTGGCACCCCTATACCGCCGAGCAGTACGAAGCCATGTCGAAGTTCGGTCGCCTTCGTCATCGCATTGAGTGGTCATGGCTCGGCGCCGGCGCCTACTACCTGCGCGAAGTGTGGTGGCACAAAATGATCATTGGTGCTCCCCCGGCACGATGGGCCAAAGCAATCCGCCGTGACCGTTTCATCGTCTGGACCTTCGTCGCCATTGCCGCTCTCGCTCTTGGCCTTATCGGATGGGCTCAGTTCGGATCAGTAGCCGGCGTGATCTGGATGATCCTTAAAGTGCTCGTCATCCCGTTCCTTGCCTTCACGTACGTCATTGCGTCATTCGTGCATGTTCATCACATTCAGCCGAACATCCGCTGGTGGAAGCGTCGTGAATGGACAAAGTGGCAGGGTCAGATGGAAGGCACCACGGTGCTTCGAGCCCGCTTCGGACTCAACTTCTTCTTCCACTGGATCATGGTGCATGTCCCCCACCACGTAGACATGCGCATCCCGATGTATAACCTCGAAATGGCGACGGACGCAATCAAAGAAGCATTCCCTGGCACCGTGCACGACGAACCCCTTCGGTTTATGGACTTCGTGCGCAACACGCGCAAATGTCGCCTCTATAACTTCGACGAGGGTCGCTGGTACACCTACCGCGAAGCAGCGCAGCGTCAGAACGCCCAGCCGGTTACCGAATCTGCTGCAGCCTGAGCCAGGCTCGAACTAGTTCGTTAGCGCTGATGCATCAACGGTGATCGTTTCACCAGATGCATCGATGACTTGGTATTCGAAACCTTCTTCAACGATCGCGTCGTCAACACCGAATGCAACCGGGATCTTGTTGCACGCGTTGCGCATCAAGTAACTGACCAGTTCCACGAGTTGGCTGCTGCCATAAGACCGCGTCAAGCGACCAAAGAGTTCTTGATTGATCGTTGGTGGTCCGACGAATGTCGCATCAACAAGGTCAAGAGCCGCAGTAGTTGCTGCCGAAAGAGCTCCGGCCGATGACGGGTCATCCGCGTCCAAGAGGTCATCGTCCGCTCCAGCATTCAGAGCGGCAACACTTCGGACCGACAGGCAACGACGACACTCGTGCAGACGCGCGCCTCGAAGTCGAACGAGTTCCTTCGTAATCGGATCAACGGCTTGCAAACGACCAACGGCTGCAAGCATCGCCATGATCGCCACCATCGGATCGGCTGGGATTTCACCCGTTGCGCCCCAGGCCCACGACTCGGAAGTAACGGTTTCACCCGAGAGCGTGCTGAGCACAAGGTCGACGCGCTGACCAACATCAAGCAAGTACAACGCTTG
>SYBH01000069.1 GCA_005787345.1 Actinomycetota bacterium | reverse complement strand
GTCGCCAACGTGGTCGGCGATCGTGGCGGGGGTGCGGGGGTCGTCTTCGGGGATCCCTGCTTCGACCTTGCCAACAAGGTCGGCGCCAACGTCGGCAGCCTTGGTGAAGATGCCACCGCCAACGCGAAGGAACAGTGCAAGCAGCGAGCCACCGAAACCGAAACCGATGAGGATCGAGGTCGAGGTGTTCTGGAACAACATCACGATGACCACGGTGCCAAGAAGGCCGAGGCCAACAGTCAAAAGACCAGCCACACCACCGGTTCGGAAGGCGACCTTGAGGGCCGCATTGAAATCGCTACGACGCGCAGCGGCTGCGGTGCGGACGTTGCCGCGAACAGCGAGCCACATACCGAAGAAGCCGATCGCCCCAGAGAAGACGCAGCCCATGATGAAGGCGGCGGTGCGGAAAATGCCTGACTGCAGGAAGGACATCGCTTCCTCGCCGCCAATGACGCTCATTCCACCTACTTCAAGAACCGGCATCTTGTTGATTGCCGTTGAAGTGAGGAACACCACAACGGCAAGCGGGATAACGATGATGCCGATCGTGCGGAACTGACGCTTGAGGTAGGCGAGTGCGCCTTCCTGGATCGCGCCAGCGATTTCCTGCATCTTGTCGGTGCCTTGTTCCTGCTTGAGCACGCCGCGCATAAGCACGATGCCAAGAAGCAGGGCAAACACTGCAACGGCGGCGGCAAAAATCAGCCATCCCCATTCAGTGCTGGTAAGCGTGAAGGCTTGATAGCCACCTTCGGCGGCGAGAACCTGGGTCATCTGGTCCATCCTGGTGAGGGCTCCTCGGTATCTGGAGCGGGCAAAAAACGCGCACGGGACCGGCCCGTGCGAGGCCTGAACAGTACCGCGAGACGCTCTCCGGACCTGAAATGGGCTGGTCGTAGCGAAAAGAGTGGTGCCCAGCTGGGTTTATGACGCGCCAAACTGGGGTCAAAGCCTTGCCCGATAACCCCAATGGATCGGGCATTCCCATGGGGTTTTAGTCCGTGCGGGGGATCGTCAGGAAGGCCGGGTTTGGGCCGTGGTGGCGATCTTGGGGGCGTATGTAGCGATCGAAGAGGACGGAGCAGTTGTCAGTAATTCGTTGTCATTGCTCGTTCGAGTGGGTCTAGCGATCAATCGCCAATTGCAAAGAACTGACCGCCACGAGTGCCGACGTAGATTCGGCCCTTCCAAACGGTGGGCGTTGACTCAATGCAGCCGTTGAGTTTCACGGTCCACTTGAGTGGCGGGTCGACGCGGGGATTTGAAACGTCGTAGGCATTGAGGTTTCCCTGACAGTCGCCCTGGATCAGCGTGTTGTCCACAACAACGGGTGATGCCCAAGTTTGGGATCCAAGATTCTTTTGCCAAACAATCTCGCCGCTGTTTTGGTCAATGCCAAGAACGCGCCCGGCATTTGTTGCCGCGTACACAATGCCGTTCGCTATCGCAGAAGTTGCCCAGATCCCTTGTTTCCCAGGGGCTTGATCTTTCACCGACCATACGATCGGGTTGTCTGGCTTTGTTGGATCAAGCTTTATAATCTGGCCGACTTCGGTTGATCTTGCGTTCCGTCGCTCGTACTCGGAACCGATGTAGAGGAATCCGTCCTTGTCAGCGACAACCGATGCGTCGGTGTCATCGCCTGTCCAGAACCGGAATGTTCGAGTTGGTGTTCCGCCCGATTTCAGTTTGCTGATATCCCAGCCCTGCACCAGACCGCCGGAGTTCGCGAAGTACACGGTGTTCCCCGTGATTGCTACGGAGTTCTCGATCGAGAACTGTCGGTCAGGGATATTCGACTGGAGTTCGGCGTCCCAACTTGGAGTCTTGAACACGACCTGAGGTGCAACAGTGACCTTGCCTGCGGCGTCGTATCCGCGGTTCAACTTAACGATGTAGAACCAGCTGTTCTCGCCGCCTTCGAACATGTAGTCATCGATGATGAGCGGTGAACCATCCCAGTCATCGTTCCAAACCTGTTGAACTCCGTCATATGCCGAAAGTTTCCAGAGCTCAACCGGTGTTGGACCTCGGTCCGTGGCGATGACGTGCAAGAAGTTGTCTCGCGATCCGCTGTAAGTGAGCGGATAACCGTCGGGATCAGTAGTCACTGTTCCCTTAATGATGTCGCCAGTTTTGAATGGGCTAATGATGTCTTTGCCGGTCTCTGCATCGAGCCAGTGGACTGCGTAGTCATAGGCACCGAACGACACAATCGTTTTGCCGTTGGACTCATAAACATTTGGATTGCCCGTCCAACCAGTTCCGCACCATGTTGATGTGCCAGAGCCGTCGGTCGATTTCCCGCACATGCCGCCGCTCTGCGGATAGGACCACAGAATTTTCGGTGCCGAGGGGATGGGGCCCAGTCCATAGAAGGAGCGTGTTGGATTTCCACGGAACGTAAGAACTCCTGGAACTTTCGTGCTCCACATGGAACCTGAAGATTTCGGGTTCACCCAACCGTCGTAAGGAGCTTCGGTGGTTGTGGTGGTTTTCTTGACAGTGGTGGTCGGAGATTCAGAGGAAGCGTTATCGCTGTCGGCTGGTTTCGAATCTGAGCCGTTGGTGACGATGAGTAACCCAACGACGATGACGGCTACAGCGACCACTGCCAGACCGAAGACTCGCCATGGAGTTTTGGGGACGGGTTTGGCGTGCTTCATTGCGATACCCGATTCGGATCCGGGGGAACGCCAACCGATCAGCCAGCGCTGCCTTCGGCAACCAGACGCTCAAGCACGAGTTCGGGGTTGTCGGCATCGAGGCGCTCGAGCCAAAACTGGCTTTCGAACAGCGCCATGAGCGTACCGTCGGCCTTCTCAAGGATTCGGACACCCCGCATCCCCTGCAACTTTGATGCGCTTTCGCGGTCGGTACGCCGGGCGACTTTGTAATTCGTCGGCGAGAGCTCAACGGGAGCACCGAACTCGTTTTCGAGTCGGTAGACGGCAACGTCGAACTGCATGGGGCCTACTGCAGCGAGAACTGGAGCGGAATCGCCCTGATCGATATCGCGCAGAACCTGAACGACACCCTCTTCATCGAGCTGGGCGATTCCTCTTCGGAATTGCTTATAGCGAGCCGTGTCCTTCACCCGTGCCACCGAGAAGTATTCGGGAGCGAAACTGGGAATTGCCGGAAACTCGACGGGTTGTTCGAGCCAGAGCGTGTCGCCAACTCGAACATCGGTGGCATTGACAAGTCCGACAACATCACCCGGAAATGCTTCATCGATGGTTTCGCGTTCCGAACCGAATACCTGATGGGCATATTTGGTTGCGAATGGTTTGCCGGTCGTGCCGTGGGTGATGACCATGCCACGTTCGAACTTGCCGGAACACACGCGAAGGAATGCAATGCGATCGCGATGCGAAGGATCCATGTTCGCTTGAACCTTGAAGACAAATCCTGAAAAGGGATCATCGAGTTTGCGAATATCGCCCTCTGCGTCGGGGCGCGCACTTGGTGAAGGTACGAGATCAATGATTGCGTCGAGCAACTTGCGTACGCCGAAGTTGGTGAGCGCGGAACCAAAAAATGTTGGTGTGGACTGCGCGCCGACAAACAGTTCAACGTCGAGATCGGCGCCAACCTCGTCGAGCAATGTGATGCCGTCAAGGGCGGCCTGCCACGCTTCGCCCTCATCGATCGCAGCCTGCGCAGGGTCAACAACTTCTTCTGGTGCTTCGGTTGCGCCACGTGCAACGCGAGTGAAGCGAGTAAACAAACCATCGCGACGATCGATGACGCCGCGGAAGTCGCCAGCGATGCCAACCGGCCACGTAACGGGTGTGACGACAAGGCCAATTTGTTGTTCGATTTGATCGATCAATTCGAGTGGATCGAGCCCGGGACGATCCCACTTGTTAATGAAGGTGAGAAGTGGCATATCGCGTTGGCGACAGACATCGAACAACTTGAGTGTTTGCGGCTCAATGCCTTTGGCTGCGTCGAGCACCATGACAGCCGCATCGGCGGCCGCAAGGACTCGGTACGTATCTTCTGAGAAGTCGCGGTGGCCGGGTGTGTCGAGAAGGTTGACGACACAGTCTCGGTAGGGGAACTGGAGCACGGTCGAAGTGATTGAAATTCCACGTTGCTGCTCTAACGCCATCCAGTCGGAGGTGGCAGAGCGGCGGCCGGAGCGTGCCTTCACTGCGCCGGCTTCGCTGCTGAGCGCGCCGCCGTAGAGGAGGAATTTCTCGGTCAGCGTGGTTTTGCCTGCATCAGGGTGACTGATGATGGCGAACGTGCGACGACGCGAGGCCTCGCTAGACGGAGTTGACATTGGTCGGAGGGTAGCGGTCAGTGAGCCGCGGCCGAACAGGCGGGGCACACACCGATGAGATCGAGTCGGTGGTGTTCAATACGGAAGCCGTGGCTCTTCGCAATTGAAGCGGCGAAGGACGCTACGCCGTCTTCAAGATCTGTCGGAACGTCGATGTCAGCGACCGTTCCGCAGGCTTCACAAATGAAGTGGTGATGGTGGTGACCAGTGAGATCTTCGGCCAACTCAAATCGAGCCGTATCGTCCGCTGTAACAAGTCGGCGAACAACGCCAGCATCTTCAAGTACTGACAGATTTCGATACGCGGAACTTTGCGGCATTCCTGTTGCGACATCGATGAGTTCAACAACAGTGACTGGGCGATCAGCCGAAGCCATGGCATCGACAAGTGCGCGTCGATTGGCGGTGTAGCGCTGTCCGTCGCGGCGGAGGCGCTCATCGGCGGTGTCGTGCACGTCGATCTGTTGCGGATCCATGGTTCGTGAAGTCTAC
>SYBH01000068.1 GCA_005787345.1 Actinomycetota bacterium | reverse complement strand
GCGCTTTTCCAGACCGAAATCAAAGACATGGTCTGGAACGAAAAGACTGAGCGCTGGACTGTCACCACAACACGTGATGACGTGCTTTCCACGAAGTTCATCGTTGTTGCAGGTGGCGTCCTCCATAAGGCAAAGCTTCCCGGTATCCCCGGTATTGAGAACTACAAAGGAAAGTCATTCCACACGAGCCGTTGGGATTATTCCTTCACTGGTGGAAGCCCCTCAGAGTTGATGGACAAACTGAAGGGCAAGCGTGTTGGCATCATCGGCACCGGTGCAACGGCCGTGCAGGTTGTTCCCCGAGTTGCCGAAGCGGCCGAAGAACTTTTTGTCTTCCAGCGCACGCCAGCATTCGTTGGCTACCGAGGTCAGGCTCCCACTGATGTTGAGTGGTTCAAGAGCCTGAAACCAGGTTGGCAGGACGAGCGCATTAGGAACTTCACACGTGCAGTCTGTGGTCAGCAGCCAGAAGAAAATATGGTGGCTGACGAGTGGACGAATGTCATGTGGACAGACACCACGAAATACACAGAAGATCCCGCAGAATCAGCGGAACTCGAGCGCATTGACTTCGAAATTATGGAAGGTGTGCGCAAGCGCATCGCCGACATCGTGGAAGATCCTGAAACCGCTGCGAGCCTGCAGCCGTGGTACGGAGTGCGATGCAAGCGTCCGTGTTTCCACGATGAGTATTTGCCCGCATTTAACCGCTCGAACGTGCATCTCATCGACACGCATGGCATGGGTGTTGAGCGCATCACCGAGAACGGCCCAGTCGTTGATGGTGTCGAGTACCCCGTCGATCTTCTGATCTACGCCTCGGGCTTCGATGTTGCTGCGACCTACGACCGTCTTGGATTCGTTCCCAAGGGTCGCAACGGTATCCCGATGACTGAGTCATGGGGCGAAGGTCCACACAGCCTTCACGGTGTGATGACTCGCGATTTCCCGAACCTGTTGATGATCAGCACAGTGCAGGGCGGCTTCGGTACGAACTTTGTTCACTACCTCACCGAAACCTCGAAGCATTGCGCCGCCATTATTCGCATGTGTCTCGACGAAGGTATTTCGCAGATCGAACCATCGGCTCAGGCTGAGGAAGATTGGTTCAACGTCCTCATGAGCAAGGTCATGGGCGTTGGCATGTACAACGCTTCGTGCACGCCGGGTTACCTGAATCGTGAACAGCAAGAAGGTGACATGAAAGCCGCTCGCGGAGCGTCATTCATGGGCAGCGTTGAGGAATACGCCGACCACCTGATTGCTTGGCGTGAAGCTGGTGACCTTGCGGGTGTCGAAGTAAAGAAAGCGAAGTAGCGCTTCGATTTAAAGGTCCTTCAGTTGGACCTTTGAGTCGATTGCTGCCGACCGATAAATGCCGCGTGCCATGTACGACGCTTCGGACTTTCGTCGAGCGTCGTACACCGCAGCGCGCACCTGATGGCATCGCGCTGATTCGGGTTCGGCCATCACTGCCATTTCGGCAAAGTGCGAAGCGAGACGCAGATCGCCTTCGGCCGCAAGCGCTTCGGCGCGCGCCGCGAGCACATCTGCACCGCCGGCAAGCGCAGCGGTCTCGCATGCGAGTGCAACATCGGCAGCGGGCTTGAGATTTGCGGGGTTGCCGTCGTACCAACCGCCGTAGAGACGCCAGATGTTGCGCACCACAAACTCTGGTTCGTCGTACGAGGGTCGTAGGTAAGGAAGATCAGCGAGTTCTTGCGGAAGCTTCACGGTGTGAATCACATCGTTGAGGCGCGCACCAGAGTTCATAAGTGCAAGCGTTTGTTCATGCAGTGACTCAAGTGCTTCGGCAGTCTTGAGAAGTACTTCGGCAACCATTTCCTCGCCGCCCACAGCGGGGCCGTGAGCGGGCAACAGAAGTTCCGGCTGCATGGCTGCCATGGCTCGAAGTGAAACCGCCCAGTCCCAAGCGAAACGCTGCACTTTCTGCGGGTTGCCGGCATTGGGGAACTGCCAAATGAACAAGTCGCCAACACAGATGGCGCGCTTGTCGGGGACCCATGCCCAGGTGTGATCGTCGGTTTCGCCGCGAGCATGACGGAGGTCGAACTCTATTCCGCCGATGGTGAGGTTCGTTGAAGTGCGGTAGGTGAGTTCGGGATAAATGAATTCACTGGGCCACGCCGGCTCGGGCAGGCGGAACTGCCGCATGTTGATCCAACCGTTGTAGCCATTTGTCAGTTGATACCGATCGAAGCGTTCGGGGATTGCTTCGTGGCCGACATAACGAATGGGTTGATCGCCGCGTGCTGCTGCTTCGGCGTCGAATGCCTGCGCGCCGGTGACATGATCGACATGCCCGTGGGTGTAGACGGCGGTATGCACTGGTGAGTTCGACCAGGTTCGCAGTTCGGTGATCGCCTGCGGTGCGGACATATGGTGCGACACGTCGAAGAGGACGATGCCTTCGTCGGTATCGAAGGCAACAATGTTGCTGAATGCTTCAATAAGAACGACGCCATCGGCAACGACTGCTGCACCACCGGCTTCTTCGCTGAAGAGACCATTCATCGCGAGCGGTTCTTCGCCGGTGATCCAGCGCGCAGACCGTTCCAGCATTTCCTGACCGTCCATAGGACCTCCCCGTAGGCGATGATCCTCGCACAGGGCGCCGCGAAGCGGGGGGCGTTAGTGGTTGATCAGGCTTTGAAGCGGTTCGGCGATTTGCTCAACATCGGGCGAGCCGCTTGCCACCGAGAGCACGAGTTCGTACACGTCGTCATTTGAGGCGAGCGAAATGGGGATGTCGTTGAGTTCAAGGAAAACTGCGGTGGCGAGCCAGCCGAGTCGCTTGTTGCCATCGATGAGCGCGTGATTGTTCACGATGGATTGCAGGAGCGCGGCGGCTTTCGTCCAAATCGATTCGTAGGCGTGAGCGCCGAAAACAACTGTGCGCGGGCGCGCAACCGCTGATTCGAGTAGTCCAACGTCTCGGATGGGCGGAGGGTCGCCCAGCAATCTGGTTGCGAGTGAGAGGACGTCAGCGAGATCGAGATAGGTGGTCGCCGAGCTCATTCGCCGAGGCGGCGAAGCGCATCAGAATGAGCCTCGATGATTCGGTCGGCAGCATCGGACACTGCGGTTTCGTGGGAACGGCGCATGACGTACTCACGAATGGCCTGACGAGCAGCCTCTTGCATGGAGATGCCGTCGCTCTTGGCCTGAGCCTGAAGGGCAAGTTGTTCGTCGTCGGTGAGTCGAAGTGTCATTGCCATCTCCAAATGGTATCAGTTCGATACCAAATTGTGGTTCCGAGATTCTGGGCCGCAAGGATGACAGTCCCCGCCGAGTTCCGGCAAGGGAATTTCGGACTATTGCCTACGCGGCGGCTTGAGGGGGGTGCCGGCCAAGGCAGCAACGATCTGAGTTCCGGGGAGTCCGAGATTGTTCGATCAGGCCGAGCAACCACGCTTTGGCAACCGAGAGAGCGAGGGATCACTTGTCGCACCCGAAGCCAAGCGCTTCACGCAGATCAAGCTCGTGCGCCAGCGCGTCCATTACGAGCTGCGAGTTCGAGGGACGCGGGATCGACGGCAACATCGCGTGGAAGGGAATGATCGTGGCGTCGATACGCCTCGCACACCTGATCGTCGGGAAGGAATTGAGACATTTCAAAAGTCTCGCAGACAGTTCACCTTGTAGTTGCTTCAGCGTTGTCACGAACAACTAGGTTCTGCGCTTCGTCTCTGAAGCCGACTCTCAAGCGAGGTGCCTGAAATGACTGACCCGAAACTGCCCCACGGTGGCGCACAACTGGGGGCTATCGATGGCCCGCTCGTGATGATCGGAATGGGTTCAATCGGTCGAGCAACGCTGCCACTTCTCGATCGCCACATTGCGTTCGACAAGTCACGCGCAATTGCACTTGATCCGTTGGCGGAGCGCAAGCAGTACGCCGATGAATACGGCATCGCCTTTCAACAGGTGGAACTTACGCCGGAGAATTACGTAGACATCCTTACTCCGCTCCTCACCAACGGTGAAGGGCAGGGATTCTGCGTCAACCTTTCTGTCGACACTGGTTCGGTCGACATCATGCGTCTGTGTCGCGAACTCAATGTGCTGTACATCGACACCGTTGTCGAACCTTGGCCCGGCCTCTATTACAACCAGACGATCGACAACGCTGATCGCACCAATCAGTTCCTGCGCAGCCAAGCGGTTGCCGAACGGCGCCGTTCACCCGGTGGAACAACCGCTGTGTCGTGCTGCGGCGCGAACCCCGGCATGGTGTCGTGGTTCGTGAAAGACGCACTCGTTCGTCTGAACGATGAAATGGGACTCGGACTTGCAACCCCAGCACCGGCTGATCGCGACGGTTGGTCGCGCTACATGCAGTCGGTTGGCGTGAAGGGTATTCACATCGCCGAACGCGACACACAGCGTGTGACGAACCCGAAGCCGGTCGACACGTTCTGGAACACATGGTCGGTTGACGGTTTCATTTCTGAAGGACTGCAGCCAGCGGAACTCGGTTGGGGAACGCACGAGAAGTGGATGCCGGAGACTGCGCGGCGCTTCGCCGACCCTGAATCCCCAGCGATCTACCTCGAATCACCAGGCGCCGAGACTCGGGTTCGCACTTGGTGTCCGACGCTTGGCGAGCAGTACGGCTTCCTTGTTACGCACAATGAATCGCTGTCGATTTCTGACTTCTATTCGGTTCGTGACGAAAACGGTGAGCTCGTCTTCCGGCCAACCTGTCATTACGCGTACCACCCATGCAACGACGCAGTGCTTTCTTTCCACGAACTGTTCGGTAACGGCGGCCGCAATCAGTCGACCAAGCATGTGCTCGATGAGGACGAACTTGTCGGCGGCATCGACGAACTCGGTGTGTTGCTGTACGGACATGATCGCAATGCATTCTGGTTTGGTTCGCGCCTTTCCATTGAAGAAGCTCGTGCGCTCGCTCCGTACAACACCGCAACCGGTCTACAGATCTCGTCGGCTGTCCTCGCCGGCCTTGTATGGGCACTCGAAAACCCGAACGAGGGAATTGTCGAGACTGACGAAATGGACCACGTTCGATGCCTTGAGGTGCAGGTTCCGTACTTAGGCCCAGTGGAAGGCCACTACACCGACTGGACTCCACTTACGCGCCGCCTTGGTCTGTTCGTCGATGACATCGACGAGTCTGATCCGTGGCAGTTCCGTAACGTCCTCGTCCGCTGATCAGCCCTTCGTTCCGCCTTCGATCTTTGCAATCTCGGAACGATCAACCGTTCCGGGTTGGCCAAGTTCCATTCCTGGTGGAAGTTCGACATGAAGGTCGTGACACGGATCCACCGACAATTCACCTTGTTCAAGCGCGATGGAGATGATGTGGCCACCGAGTTTCCGGTCATCGGACAAAAAGTGAAGATGATGACCGGGTACTTCGACGCCTGCGGTTGCGTCAGGAAAACGAAATCCAACAACCGTTCCGCTTGCGCGTTCGACACGCCACTCCGATTGGTGGGCAACAACTTTGCGCAATGGTTTGTATGGCTTGGTCTGACGCTCGACACTGCGCAGAACGAGATCGGTGAAGACACCATCGACTCTCACGGCGATGACAGGTGCATCATCGGGGGCAAGAGCGTCAAGTGCATCGTGGAGCTCATCGAAACCAAGCGACGTATCGGACGTCAACGTTGCCGTGGGAGCAAACGGAACGACGACAGCAAAGGGAGTCATCACGGTAGGTGCGAGCGCGTGCACCGTTCCGTCAGCATGGGCAGACCACGCATGACCATCAACAACGATGAGTTCGCCGTTGAGCGCCTGCACGGTTCCGATTCCGAGCGTGCCAAGTCGAAGGATTTCGGCGAGTGAGGTATCGCCGTCGTAGCCGCCGGCCATGAGCGCTTCGAGCGTTCCGGCCTGGACGACAGTGTGTTCCTCGGCCACATCATGGTCGAGACCGGCTCGGGTGAGCGCCCGAACATGGAGCGCCCCGATCAGTCGGTCGTCGATGATGTCGCTGGTCATGGCCGAGAGGGTAGATCGGGGCTCTCCGACCGCTTCACCGAATACTGAGCAGAGAAGTTTGGTCACAACTATTGTCAGAACCTTCGACAAGAGTTAGTGGAGGCTCGCCGTGGACATCACCCTTCTTGGCACCGGAAGTCCCATCCCCGATCCGAATCGGGCCGGCCCCTCGACGTTGGTTCGTGCTGCCGATCAGGTGATTTTGTGCGACGCCGGTCGTGGGGTGGTGATGCGGCTTGCAGGCGCATTCGCTGGTCCAGCAGCCCTATCGGCCATTCTCGTGACGCACCTTCATAGTGATCACCTCACTGATCTCAACGATGTGATCACTACACGTTGGATCATGTCGACCGAATCGGCACCGATCACGATCTACGGCCCGGTGGGACTCAACTTCGTTGTTACGAAGATGATGGAAATGCTGTCGCTTGATGTCGGCTATCGCATTGCTCATCACGGCGACCTGAATGAGCCACCAGTGGTGAACGTTGTGGAAGTTACGCCGGGCGACACCTTCAGTATCGGTGACGTCTCTGTTCGCGTTGGCGCGACGAATCACCAACCTGTGGAACCAACGGTTGCGTTCCGAGTTGAATATGACGGAATCTCAGTTGTTCTCGGCGGAGACGGAATCCCATGTGCGGCCCTTGACGAGCTTTGCGCTGGTGCCACCGCCTATGTCCAAACTGTGTTGCGTGACGACATTGTGAAGCTCTTCCCGCTTCCACGATTCCAAGACATTCTCGATTACCACTCAACAGTGGAGCAGGCCGCGCAGACGGCGACCAAAGCAGGTGTGCAAACGCTGATCCTCACCCATTACGTACCGGGGATTGCGCCCGGTCAAGAGGATGAATGGCGGGCGATCGCGGCCGCTCACTTTTCCGGCGACATCGTTCTTGGTGACGATCTAACGTCCGTCACCATCTGATCGACGCTGGATCGCGTCGTTGCGGAGGGGGAACGCATGACCGGTCATAT
>SYBH01000067.1 GCA_005787345.1 Actinomycetota bacterium | reverse complement strand
ACTCATCGCACAGCGTTTCGGAGTAAAGGATTATGCGCGCATCTCTGCGCGTTCTGGATTGATCTCTCTCACGGGTACCGCTATTGGACCAATTCTCATTGGAAGCATTCGTGATGCTTCAGGCAACTACACCGTTCCGTATTTAGTTGCTGGATGTATTTCTCTGATTGGTGCCGCGCTGTTTACGCAAAGCGGGCCAGCAGAATCCGAGTACTAGAAGGTCATTGCCCGCAAGCGACGGATGCGCTCGTCTGTTGCAGGGTGAGTGGAGAACAAACGAGACACGTTCACTCCACTGCCGCGACGCGCGTGCATTTCGGCAAGCGGATTATGAATGTATGCCTGGGCTTGGGCAGGTGCGACCATCATTGGTTTCGACAAAGCAAGTGCTTCGATTTTCTCTAGTGCAGTGGCAAGCGTTTGGCCAGTGCCGAGAAGTTCGGCTGCGCCGCGGTCTGCTTCAAATTCGCGACTGCGAGAAATTGCCATTTGCATGAGTCCTGCAGCCATGGGAGCAACAAGTGAGATCAACAAGATGGCCATCGGGTTGGCCCTGTCTTCGTCATTGCGGCCACCACCGCCACTAAACATGCTGGCAAACATGGCCATCTGTGCAATAGAAGAAATAGCAGTTGCGATTGCGGCTGCAACAGAGCCAATAAGAATGTCTCGATTTCGCACATGCATGAGTTCGTGCGCCATGACGCCTTCCACTTCTTCGCGTGTCATGGATTGCAAGAGGCCAGTTGTTGCACAGACAACTGCTTTATTTGGGCCGCGACCAGTTGCAAATGCATTTGGTTGGTCAGCAGGGGAGACGGCGACACGTGGCATGGGTAAGCCTGCGCGCTGCGATAAGTCTCGGATCATGCCGTAGAACTCAGGATGGTCGGCTTCTGTGATTACTTGTGCATTCGCAGATTTCAGAGCAAGCGAATCACTAAACCAATATGAACCACCCACCATCACGAGGGCAAGCATGAGGCCGATCATGACAGAGCTGGAACTTCCGCCACCCAAGAGGCCGGCAATGCCCACGATGAGACCACCCATGGATGCCAGAAGGATTGTTGTCTTGAACGTGTTTTTAAACATGATGAGCACAATGTAGACGCTCATAGGCTGGCATGTATGTCGGAGGAAAAAGTTCACCCCAATGTTGCTCGGGTTACTCGGGCTGCACGCGATGCAGGGCTAGAGATTGAAGTGCGTAAGTTTCCTGAGGGAACAAAGACGGCGCAGGATGCCGCCGATGCTATTGGAGTCACTGTGGGTCAGATTGTGAAGAGCCTTGTCTTTGGTGTTGATGACGAAATTGTGATGGCGCTCGTGAGCGGAGTGAATCAGTTAGATGAGAAGAAATTGGCAGCTGCTGCTGGCGGGGCAAAGTGCAAGCGTGTTGACGCGGATGCAGTGCGTGAAGCTACTGGTTATGCGATTGGTGGCGTGCCTCCCTTTGGTCACAGCACACTACTGCGTGTATTCGTTGATCCAGACTTGTTGCAGTACGACGAAGTGTGGGCGGCTGCGGGAACATGGAATGACAACTTCGGTGCTGCACCGGCTGACATTGTGCGCGTTGCCGGCGGTGTTGTCACCGACCTGAAGCGCGAGTGAAGCCCTCCCGGTGCTGATTTAGTTTTGTCAAATGACAAAACTATGCTGGGGGAATGGCAGCCAAATCAGCGCAACAACGCAAGAGCCGCACGAGTTCAATCGAAGTCCGTGAAAAGGTTCTCCTTGCGGCGGCAGGGGAGTTCGCTTCCCATGGATTCGAAGGCTCGTCGACCCGTCGAATTGCCGATGAGGCCGGGATCTTCCAGGCACAGATCGGATACCACGTCGGCTCCAAAGATGATCTGTGGCGAGCAACGGTTGATTATCTGTTTGCACGTCTTCGTGCAGAACTTGACAAGGCGGTTCCATCTGGCCCCGACGAACCTGTTTCGGACCCGGCGGGGACATTCGCTGATGTAATCCGTCGTCACGTGCGTCACACGGCCAAGCATCCTGAACTGAGTCGAATGATGCTGATGGAGACGGCAAAAAAGTCGGCACGGGTCGAGTGGTTGCTGAAGAACCATGTGCGGCCGACGCTCGCCGCGCTCGAACTCATCTGGGAAGAGGTGAGGGCAACAGGTCGCGGGCGGGATGTCGCTGCCGAAGAAGTCTTCATGATGATGATTGGCTTGGCGCCGACTCCGTTCGCGCAGGCTGGACTCATGCGCCCCCTCCTGGGCGCCGAGCGATGCACGCCGGAGAGGCACGCCGAATCAATGATCGAATGGATACTGGGATGACTGACAGAACCACAATTAAGGCCGTCGTTGGCAACGACCATACCGAGATCTACGCATTGTCCGAAGACATCGTGGTGGAGCGCGACGTCATGATCCCGACATCGCAGGGACCACGTCTTGCCGCCAACATTTTCACGCCGTCGACGGGCGGTCCATGGCCGGTGATCATGTGCTGCACCACCTACGGCAAGGATCTGCATCCGCTCAACTACACCCTCGCAGGTCGTGGCCCTGCGAATCGATCGATCGGGCTCGACATGGGTGACATGCGCGTCAGTGAGGCGACACCTTTCGAGGCGGCGGACCCCGGCTACTGGGTCCCGCACGGATTCGTGGTGGTACACGTCGATGCACTCGGGTCGGGGAAGTCGGAGGGTGAGGCGGCACTCGGTCTCGGTGAAGCTGTCGTCGATGCTTTCTGCGATGCAATCGGATGGGCAGCCGACCAAGGATGGAGCAATGGCAAGGTCGGGCTGAACGGGGTGTCGTATCTCGCCGCAGTCCAGTGGCGGATCGCTGCGCGTCGCCCCAGGGGGCTTGCGGCCATCGTGCCCTGGGAGGGATTCACCGACGTGCTCTCCGACGTGGTGTGCCACGGAGGCATTCCCGAAACCGCGTTCTTTCCCTGGTGGATGTCGGGGGAGAAGAGCGAGTCACCTGCCGACGACGGTGGTCCGTTCTTCTCGTGCGAGAAGCCAGTTGTCGAACCCGGCCCGTTTGCGACGTTCGTGGGGCTGCCGCTGGGCGTCACCCCGAACCGTGCCGATTTTCCCATCTCGGAAGTCGACTTCGGGTCAATTGAGGTGCCACTTCTCACCTGTGCGTCCTGGTCCGCACAGGGACTTCATTCGCGCGGAGCGATGAACGGGTTCGTTCGCTCCGCATCACAGCACAAGCACCTGTACACCCACGGTCGGCATGAGTGGACGGTGTCGAACAGTCGCGAAGCTCTCGAACATCAGCGTCTCTTCTACGAGCGGTATCTCCTCGATCGCGAGGTCACTGTTCCGGCCGTGCGACTGGAGATCCGGCGATCGCTCGAGGACTACGAGGTGCGATTCGAGAACGAATTTCTGCCCGAGTCTGTCGTTGTGACTCCGTGGTATCTGGATGCCGCGAGTGGGTTGCTCGCCGCGAATCACGCTCCGAAAGATACGACGGCGAACTATGACAGCGAATCAGACAGTGACCGACTCGTCTTTCGACACGCCTTCACTGTCGACACCGAGATTTCGGGACCGATGGTTTTGCGCTGTTTCATGTCGATCGAGTCCGGCTTCGATCTCGACCTCTTCGTGGGCGTCCGCAAGTTCGATGAACATGGTGAAGAAGTCGAGTTCTGGAACCGTCTTTCACGGCATGACATCGTGACGCGCGGGTGGTTGCGGGCCTCACGGCGACCGGATCCCGTGTCGGTGGGGGATTCTCTGGCTCCCGCACCCGACTACGAACGTGAGTTGCCGGTTGTGCCCGGTGAAGTTATGGAACTCAACGTGGAGATCCTCCCATCCAGCACATTCTTCGAGGCTGGCAGCACCCTGGCCCTCGAGTTGCGCGGGCGTGACATCACGGAACTGCCGAACTTCCAGCACCATCGCATCTTCAACTGCGGCAAGCACTCGCTGCACACGGGACCACGCCACCCTTCGCAGCTACTCGTGCCCTTGGTCCGACGCGCCTGAGCAAATAGGTTTCACAAACCAACGGCGGCGTGCCTCCCTTTGGTCACAGCACACAACTACGTGTGTTCGTTGATCCGGATTTGTTGCAATACGAGGAAGTGTGGGCCGCAGCCGGGACATGGAATGACAACTTCGGTGCGAACCCGAATGACATCGTGCGTGTGAGCGGCGGTATTGTCATCGACCTGAAACGGGGTTGATCAATCCATCCACTCTGCAATCCGACGTTCATCTTCGGGTCCCTGGGAGAACGATTT
>SYBH01000013.1 GCA_005787345.1 Actinomycetota bacterium | reverse complement strand
TCAGAGTCAACGACAAACTCGGCAGAGGCAATCGTGTATCGCTAGCCGTGATGCGAGGTCGTGGCATTGTCGAAGCTGCTTAGTTCTTACGAACTCAGCACGATCAGATCGCCGACTGCGTCAACAACAATCGCACTGCTGCTGAAAGCGATTGCCTCGTCTTGCAACGGGTCAGATTCGTTCAAACGAGATGACCTCGGTGTTAAACGCATTGAGCATCTCTGCCGTAATCGAAGGTCGAGTTCGACTGATTGCCACGTTCAGATCATCATTGAGGACGAGTGGCGTCTTTCCATCGGATTGAGCACGTGCGAAGGCGCGCGCCGCTGCCCGTTGGGCCGCCAAATCGACATCACCTGGCGTAAAGCCAACACACTTTTCGGTCAATTCCTTTACAGAGACTTTTTCATCGACGTTCATGCGACTGAGGGAATGTGTCCACAGCGCAGTTAGACCATCTCGATCGGGTGGACCAACGCCAATGAGGAAATCAAATCGCCCCGGTCGGAGCACCGCTGGGTCGATGGCTTCAACGAAGTTCGTCGCGCAGACGAGAAGCTTTCCAGCGCGTTCACGAAGGTCGGGGATCGATTTCAAGAGTTCATTCACGACACCAGCTGCAGCAGGACGACTCTCACGAGCCGGAGCAATCTCATCGAATTCGTCAATGAAGATGACCACATGCTCTAGGCGCCCAAGTTCGGTGAGTGCCTCGCGCAGTTCATTCGCCAACGTTCCTCCGCCACTAGCGAGTTTCGATGGCAGAAGTTCGACAAAGGGCCACGACAGTCGACTCGCTAGCGCTTTAGCAAATGTCGTTTTACCCGTTCCGGGCGGGCCGAACATGAGCACAGTGCTCGGTAGTCGCAATCCGATTCGTGATGCGAGGGACGGGTCGGACAGCGGGGCAATGATTCGTTGATTGACCAGGTCGCGTTCGCGTTTCATCCCAGAGAGTTGATCCCACAAGTCAGCCTCGAGAACCTGTCCGCCCCATTTATCGATGATTCGAACTTCACCTGGTTCGATGGAGAGCAATTTCTCGTAAAGCACAAGTCCTTCGACGGGTGTAAATCCACGGTTCAGAAGAGCTTGCTCACCGACCTGACCGCGACCGATTAGGGCCGAGACTTTTCTTACGCCGAGATGGAGTAGGCGTTTTTCGAGGCCATGAGAGAGGGCTGATCCGATGCCCTTGTTGCGCCAGTCGGGGTGAATCGCAACGAGTTGGGTCCAAGCACGGTCACCAGCCACCCGTGCACCGACGAGACCGACGAGCGCACTGTTGGCAATCGCAACGATGACCACTGCTCCATCGTTGACTTCCGAAATGAACTGGGCAATCTCCATTGGTGCGCTGTCTGGAAATGAACGCAAGTGTTCCAACAACTCCACCGCCGCCCCGAGATCCCGAGGGGCAAGGTCGCAGATTTGAAACTCGATAATTCAGATTACCCCACTTTTCTGCGACTTTTGTGGCTTGCTCGGAAACGTCGCAGGCGGGGGGAAACCGGTCCTGGATACAGCTACTTGTTTTCGGCAAGACAATTAAAGGCAAGACAGTCACGAAAACTGTGGTGGGTCGATCGCTTTAAAAATGTGAGGCTCTTAATCCGTATGACATTCCTTCTCACGGATGAGAAATAGCACGACGCACGAGGCGGCAGGCGGCGTTTTACCAGCAGTACTGGACGGCAGTTTTCAGAATCTGTCAGATTGGCCCGGATGGTATTTGTGGGTTTTGTGAACTGCAGGTGGCAGGTTCGATCCCTGTCGGTGGCGCCCGATGATTGAGCCGCGCGACATCGTGTTCGAAGCCGACGCAGTGTCGGCGTTGTTCGAAATTCTGAACATCATGACCGACCAGTTGATGGAGGGGAACATGGTGTCCCGCTGGGATGCAGAGGCTGTTGTCGACTTGCAGATGCGCCTGAGTGGTCTGGAAGAGGGTGAGGCGGTGCAAATTGGTATCGATGATGCGGCGTTGTTGCTGGACGGTATGGCCTTCACCGAGGTGATGTCGGTCGACTTTCCGTTCTTTGAAATGGTGCAGTGGACCAGTGACTTTGTGACCGCCGAATTGCGTTCGCATTGGTCGGAAGAACTGTGGCTGGCCTACGTCGGTCGTTGAGATCAGGCGGGAGGTAACGCCGCGCGAAACGCGGCAAGTTCGTCGGATGAGATAGGCACGAGGTGCTTGTCCTCGGGGAACGCCCCCGTCTCGACGTCGCTGCGGTATTCGGTGAAGGCGGCGATTCGCTCTTGCTGCAGACGTGCGTGTTCGGCCGCGAAGTCGCGGTACGCCTTCGAGTGACGTGGAACGTGGGCGATGCCTGACAGTTCCTGGTTTGTCGGATCGCCGAGGATGTCCATGGCAAAGAGATACTGGGCATCGCAACCGGTGCCCGAGCCCATCGACCACAATGAGAGTCGTTTGAGTCGTCTGCTGATTTCGGTCGCGACCTCGGCGGGTACGACTTCGATTTCCGCAGCAATCGCCCCCGCGTTTTCGAGGGCGACGCATTCGCGGTACACGCGCAACGCTTCGTCGGCAGTCTTGCCAACGGCGCGGAAACCACCGGTCCACCCTGCACGCGACGGGACCAGACCAACGTGGCCGACCACTGGAACGTATTCCTTCGCCAGATGTTCTACGCGGTTCATGCTGCCCGAGCAGTAGATGCAGTCGGCGCCTTTTTGAAGCATTTCGCCGGCCCAGCGAAGGTGGTCATCTGCCGATCCGGCCTCGATATGTGAACGCCCCGTGAGCGTGAAGAGCGAGGGTGCCACTTCGCGGTACCGGGGGTGAGTCACGAGTTCCGGTGGTGCAGAGGCGAGGTCGATGCCCGCAGTTTCGGCGGCGGCTGCTTCTTCGATCGTGAAGATTCGCAGCATCGTCAATTGTCGTCGACCTTTGAGCGCGGTCAAGTCTGCGACCGTGAGGCGGCGACGGGACATGATGTCACGCTAGTTGGCTACGGGAGGGTCGTTGGAGGGTGCACCACGGCGTGTCGTTGCCGCGAATAGTTTGCGATCTATGACTTTTGACGACCCGGTCTTGACGGACCCGACGCCGGCCCCCGCACGTAAATCGGCTCCGCGCAGCATCTTTGTTGTGATTGCACTTCTCGTCGTTGGCCTTGTGGTGTTGGGTGGCCTTGCGGTGAGTCTGCAGGGCCGTGTGGATGATCTTTCCGAACAGGTGGAACTTCTGAAATCGCCGACCGGGACAACGACTGAAGAATCGCCGACGGAGGAAGAGTCGGAACCCGACATTGCGCAGTTCTCGGATGAGCTGGATCTGTACGAGGAACCCGCCGACCTCGAAGCCTTCATTGACGAGATATCCGGGTCGATCGTCACCGTGTTCTGCGCAGATTCGAACGGCACGGGTTTCGCAAGCGATCTCACCGGCATGGACGATGGCTACAAGACCTTCATTGTCACTAACCACCACGTCATCGAAGACTGCCTCGATGACCCGGCTTCGCTCTCCGTGACCCACGGAGGCGAAGACGAGATCGAAACGGATGCCGAGATTTTTGGCTGGGATGAAGAGAACGATCTCGCACTGATCGAAGTTGCCGTGGAACTACCGGTGCTGAAAACGCCGGCTGAATTCGCCGAGCGGGGTCAATGGACGATGGCGATCGGAAACCCGGGCCCGAACGAGGTCGTATTGCACAATGCCACCACGTTCGGACACATCATTGCAATTGAGGACAACTACTTCAACTACACCTCAGCACTTGTCAACCCCGGCAACTCGGGCGGTCCGCTTGTCAACTCCCGGGGTGAAGTGATTGGTGTGAACTCGTTCGGCTTCGTCGACCAGGAAATTGGTCTGTGGAACATCGCCGTCGATACCGACGTCTTGTGTGAGGTTGTCGTTGATTGCGGCTAGCCGTCGGTCGACCGTCAGGTCTTTGCTCGTTGAGCGACATTGAGAAGCTGGCGGCGCAGCATGATTCCGTCACCCGGAGCGAGGAGGAGTTTTTCGATGATT
>SYBH01000066.1 GCA_005787345.1 Actinomycetota bacterium | reverse complement strand
GGACGTGAAGTGCGCGTAGTCATGCCCGGTGGTTCGGCTGAAGTCATCGTCGCGCCAAGCCCCGATGCGGAACCGATCCTCATAGGACCTTCGCAACACATCGCCACTGTTGAGCTTCCGGATGCCTGAACCAACCTCGCCGATTATCGGCGATCACCGCGGCGGCTTCGGCGCGTTCGCTGGTGAAAATTCGGGGCTCATCGACCGCACATTTCGCGAGCGGATCGTTCTTGTGGGTGTGACCCTGCCATTAGAGGACGAATTCGATACGGAACGTCATCTCGATGAACTTGCCCTTCTTGTCGACACGGCTGGTGCCGACAGCATCGCCCGAGTGGTTCAGCGGCGACATGCTCCTGATCCCGCGACCTACTTAGGAAGCGGAAAGGTGGAGGAACTTCGTGAACTGTGTGTGTCGGTCGATGCCGACACCGTGGTATTCGACAATGAACTTTCGCCTGCTCAGCAACGAAACCTTGAAAAATTGTTGGGTCGCTCTGCGATCGATCGAACCGCAGTCATTCTCGACATCTTTGGTCAGAACGCGCACAGCCTTGAAGGTAAGGCCCAGGTCGAGTTGGCGCAGATTCGCTATCGACTTCCGCGCCTGCGTGGAAAGGGCAATCAGCTTTCGCGTCAGGGTGGTGGTATCGGTGCTCGGCAGGGCGGTGGCGAAACGCAGCTCGAAGTGGATCGTCGGCGACTCCAGCGACGCATGCACAAACTCGAAGCCGACCTCCGCGAAATCTCTCGAGTGCGCGATACCCAGGCAAAGGCTCGGCAACGTTCACGGCTTCATCGGGTAGCGATCGTTGGCTACACAAATGCGGGGAAGTCAACGCTTCTGAACCACCTCACCGATGCAGGCGTGCTGGTTGAAGATCGTTTGTTTGCAACGCTTGATGCAACGACTCGTCGGCTGCAGTTGCCCGGCGGCGAATCGGTCTTGCTCACTGACACCGTTGGATTCATCACCAAGCTTCCGACGCAACTCGTTGAAGCGTTCAAGTCCACGCTCGAAGTTGTCGTCGACGCAGATCTTTTGGTTCACGTTGTTGATGGCTCCGCTGCCGACTCGGAATCTAATATCGAAGCCGTCGACCGAGTACTCAACGAGATCGGCGCTGCTGACGTTCCTCAAATGCTTGTGGTGAACAAGATCGATATCGACCCAGATGGGGCCAAAGAAGTCCTTGAAGACCATCCCGGATGCGTGGCGCTGTCGGCGAAAACCGGTGAGGGCGTGGCGGACATGCTGCGTGCCCTAGCCGATCGGTTGCGTGGACTTTCGAACATCACTGAACTTTTGGTGCCGTTTGATCGAGGAGATCTCCTCGCCGCACTGCATCGAGAAGGTGAAGTCCTCGTTGAGACTGCTACCGACGACGGAATGCTGGTCCGGGCCCGCCTCGACGAGGTTTCGGTGAGCCGTCTTCACGAGTTCGTCGTGAGCGGTCAGACTCTGCGTCCATGACTGCAGGATTCACGCCGCCGCCCTATCCCTACGATCGGCTCGATGCGTTCAAGTCGATCGCGTCGGCGCACGAGGGCGGAATAGTCGACCTCTCGATAGGCGACCCCTTCGACCCTCCGCCAGCAGTTGTCATCGAAGCGCTCGCCACATCGGCAAGCGAGCGCAGCTATCCAGCATCGATCGGCTTTCCCGCGTATCGCGAAGCGGCGATGGGTTGGATGGAGCGCGAACTCGGCGTCAAAGTTGGTGCGAAAGAGATTGCCGCGTGCATTGGCAGCAAGGAGTTCGTCGCCGGGCTCCCGCATTGGCTTCGCCTGCGCACCCCTGACCGCGACACGGTGCTGTATCCGGCCATTAGTTATCCGTCCTATGCCATGGGTGCGGAACTTGCTGGAGCACGTGCGGTGCCAGTTCCAGTTACCGCCGACGGCCGAAGCGACCTCGATGCCATTGATCCTGCCGACGCAGCTCGAGCGTTGTGTCTCTGGGTGAACTCGCCCGGCAATCCCACCGGACACCTTGACGATCTTGAATCCGCAGCGAACTGGGGACGCGCACACAACGTTCCGGTGATTTCCGATGAGTGTTATGTCGAGTTCACATGGGACGGGTCCGGTCGGACAATTCTTGAACACGGTCTCGACGGTGTGCTGGCCGTCCATTCATTGTCGAAGCGTTCGAACCTTGCGGGTGTGCGCGCTGGGTTCTACGCCGGCGATGGCGATCTTGTTCACTACTTGTCAGAACTGCGTAAGCACGCTGGTTTCATGGTCCCTGGTCCTGTGCAGGCCGCGGCAGTGGCTGCGTGGAACGATCAAGCGCATGTCGATGTTCAACGACAGCGGTACCTCGAGCGACTTGAACTTTTCCGAACGGTGCTTGCGGGCATTGGCGTCGATGCCCCGATGCCTGGCGGGGCGTTCTATCTCTGGGCTGCCGCGCCTGACGGCGACTCATGGGCATTGGTTGAACGACTTGCTCGCGAAGGCGGCGCGCTTGTCTCCGCGGGCGAGTTCTACGGACCAGAAGGCAGCGATTTCATTCGCGTCGCTGTTGTCCAATCAATTGAGCGTCTGGAACTCGTTGGCCAACGGCTCGGGGTGCTCTAGCGAGGTTTGCTGTCAATGGTGGCCGATTCATTTTTCGAGTCTGCACTGGGCGTCATCTCCGGCTCGTGGTCTTCCTGGACTTCCTGGTCTTCCTGTTCCACCACCGCCACCACCCCTATTAGCAAACTCAGCGCGAGTCATTCGGTCGATGGGCGGTAACCTGCGCCGTTATGGCCGAACTGTCTGTAACCATCGATGAACTCTGGAATAACCGCGAGTCGCTGAGCGCGGCCGATACCGAAGCGGTCGCCGCTGTCGGGCAAGCGATCGCACTGCTCGACTCAGGCGAAGCCCGTGTTGCTGAACTCGGGGCCGATGGTGAACCCATCGTTCACCAGTGGCTCAAGCACGCGATCCTGCTCTACTTCCGTCTTTCGCAAATGGCCACAATCGAACTCGCTCCGTTCGAATTCGCCGACAAGATTCCACTCAAGAACGACTTCGCTGCCGCCGGCGTTCGCGTTGTTCCGGGCGCATCTGCTCGCTACGGGTCGTTCCTCGACCGTGGCGTGGTCATGATGCCGAGTTATGTGAACATCGGCGCTCGCGTCGGCGCCAACACCATGGTCGATACGTGGGCCACCGTCGGTAGTTGTGCGCAGATCGGTGCCAATGTGCATTTGTCTGGTGGCGTTGGCATCGGCGGCGTCCTCGAGCCACCGCAGGCTGCGCCCGTCATCATTGGTGATGACGCGTTGATTGGCAGCCGCTGCATCGTGGCCGAAGGTGCTCGGGTCGGTAATGGAGCTGTGCTTGGCGCGGGTGCCATCCTCACCGCTTCTATTCCGGTGATTGATGCTGAGACCGGCGAAGAACTCAGCCGCGGTGTCGTCCCGTCATGGAGCGTCGCCGTTTCGGCTACTCGTCCCCGCACCTTTGCCGGTGGTGAGTTTGGCCTTCCTTGTGTGCTGGTTCTGAAGCGCCTCAAGGAAGGCGAGCGTCACGACAAGGCAGCGCTCAACGACGTTCTTCGCGATCACGGCGCAGCGACCTGATCATGGCTGCGAACGATCGCACCGATCTCTTGGCCCGCACGGCCGCGCTTGTCGACGTTGCGTCGCCGAGTCGCGCCGAAGGGCCCTTGGTCGATTCGATCGAAACCGAACTACGTGCGCACCCGCATCTCGAAGTCACTCGAGTAGGCGACAACCTTGTTGCTCGCACCTCGCTTGGGCACCTTCATCGAGTTGTGCTTGCGGGTCATACCGACACTGTGCCCGCTGCCGACAATGCAACGGCTCGCATTGAAAATGGTCGACTCTTCGGTGTCGGCTCGGCCGATATGAAGGGTGGGCTTGCGGTAATGCTTGAACTTGCGGCCACGCTCACCGAACCCGTTGTCGATCTCACGTTCGTTTTCTATGCACGTGAAGAAATCGCCAGTGCTGAAAGCGGTTTGGGTGAACTTTTCGATGCCCGACCCGATCTACTTGTCGGCGATATCGCTATTTTGGGTGAGCCCACCGATGCTCGCATCGAAGCCGGATGTCAGGGAACGATGCGGCTGCGTGTGCAACTACAAGGCGTGCGTGCTCATACGGCTCGGCCCTGGATGGGGCGCAACGCGGTGCATCGTTTGTCAGGAATTCTTGCTGCGCTTGATTCCTACGAAGCGCGTTCACCAATCATCGACGGTTGTCAGTTCCGTGAGGCTCTGCAAGCTGTTGCAATCGACGGTGGCGTTTCTGGAAACGTCGTGCCTGATTCCGCGAGTCTCACGGTGAACTTTCGCTTTGCTCCCGATCGTTCAGCGATTGATGCAGAAACTCATGTTCGCGAACTGTTCGCACCATTTCTTGAAGAAGGCGATGTTATTGAAGTTCTCGATGTTGCGAATGCTGCAGCCCCCGGTCTGAATCATCCGTTACTTGCATCGCTGGTTGAGCGAAGTGGGTCGGAGGTTCTTGCTAAGTTGGGTTGGACCGACGTGGCGCGATTCGCTGCCCATGGTGTGCCTGCAGTGAACTTTGGTCCGGGCGACAGCACCATTGCTCATACGGCGGGGGAGTACCTCGATCGTGCGCCGCTCGAGCGTGTGCATTCCGTGCTCCTCGGATTGTTGACAGAGGCCTGAACGCAAACGTGGCGTGTGCTGGTGCACACGCCACGTTTGAACCGAGGAGGTTGTGGTTCAGAGCTTGCGCATCACGGTGACGACTTTGCCGTACACGGTGACTTCCGATGAGTGGAACTCCATTGGCGAGAGACGTGAGTTGGCGGGAAGCAACGTGACGTTGTCTCCGGTGCGTGACCAGGTCTTCACCGTGGCTTCGCCGCCGGGAATGCCGACGACAACAATGTCGCCCTTCGACACGTTGGTGCCGGCTTTGGCAACGATGTAGTCGCCATCGAAAATGCCGGCGTCGATCATGGAATCGCCGCGAACACGAAGCATGAACAGTTCGCCGTCGCCACACAGGTCGGTAGGTACCGGCATGATTTCTTCGACGTTTTGTTCGGCGAGCACGTCGGTGCCAGCGGCAACATCGCCGACAAGCGGAACGTGACGGAACGGACGGCGTTCGCCGGATGCGCCGGAGTTGGGGTCGTAACGAACCTCCATGGCGCGGGGCTTGGTTGGGTCGCGGCGTAGGTAGCCGAGCTCGTTGAGAGTGTTGAGGTGGTTCTGGACGCTTGATGGCGAGGTGAGCCCGACGGCTTTCCCAAGTTCTCGGACAGACGGCGGATAGCCCCGCTCGTTGAGGTGCTGATCGATTACATCGAGGATTTGCTGCTGGCGGGGAGTGAGACGGTCGGTACTCATTGAGGACTCCGGATCTTGTGGACGGGTGGGGAGAACGGAGGGGAACTGAGGTCGTTTTGCATCGTTTGGGTCGCGTGGGCCTTCGAACCTCTGTACGACAGTACTGGCTCGAGCGGCCCAAGGCAAACACCCGTTCGATTGGGCCTTGACATCGAACAGATGTTCGTGTTTCTATAGTGACACACGAACGGGCGTTCGATCCGTTCCTTCTCACCCCAGTTCCCCCTTCACTTTCCCGACTGTCACACCCCACGTGGAGACTCCCCTCATGGCCGCAATCCTGAATCCCACCGCCCTTTCCGCCCCCGCTATCCAGAAAAGCACTCCCGATGTCGCTGGGTCTCTCCTCGAGGGCTCCGCATCGGTCGCTCCCTGGAACCGTGCCGAGGCCTTCGAGCCTCGGCGTCCTGTCCGTCACCTGCACCTGGTGACCGAGCCCGTAGCCCCAGCTCCTGCGGCTCGTCGCAGTCCGGTGCGAGTCATGCTGGCGGGGTTGGGTCTCGCTGTGCTCGTCGCCTTTGCGGCGATGGGCATCGTTCCCTTTCTCGGTGCCGACGCTGCGGCCTTCACGCCGGCGTCGTCCGCCGACACCACGAGCCCGGCCGGTGCTGACGCCCAGAACGCGTCTGCACCGGTTGTGGCCCCTGTGGCCGTCGCCGCACCTACCGAGATCATCGTCCAATCTGGCGATTCGCTCTGGTCAGTTGCACGTCGTCTTCAACCACATGGCGATCTTCGTGGCTTGGTCGATCGCCTCATCGAGCGCGTTGGCAGCACCAGCGTCACTCGTGGTCAGCACATCAATGTGAGCGGTCTCGTCGACTGACACGGTTGTGTCTGGCGCATTCCATGCGACGTGTGACAAACATCCGTGTCTGACGTGGCACAAAAAATCACCTTCTTCGCAGTAGTTTCGACGTGTGCGTTGTCCTGCTTGTGCCCATCTCGATGACAAAGTCGTCGATTCTCGACAGTCAGACGATGGTGATGCCATTCGTCGACGTCGTGAATGTCTGGCCTGTGGCGCGCGGTTTACGACCTTCGAACGACTTGAATTGGTTCCTTTGACGGTCCTCAAGCGATCCGGTGATCGGGTGCCGTTCGAACAGGCAAAGATCGCCGAAGGCATCGCCGCTGCGGCCAAAGGCCGTCCGATCGAAGAAGGTGTCATTGAGCAAGCGGCAGCCTCGATTGCTGAGGAACTTCGATTGCTAGGTCCCGAACTGACGAGTGAGCAAGTTGGTTTTGCTGTCTTGGAACACCTTCGCGAAATCGATCACGTCGCCTACATGCGCTTTGCCAGTGTCTATAAAGGTTTCGATGATGCTGCAGATTTCCAGCGCGAGATCACGTTGCTAACAAAAGCAACGGAACCAAAGCGTCACGATTCGCGTGCGTAACGGAGTAACAGCACATCATCCTCAACGAGGACGCGTGCGAGTTGAAGGCTCCGCGCATCTTGTGGCGGTGAGGCGGTTGAATTCTGTGCTGCATTTCCGCCAGTAAGTACGGGCGCGATTGTCTGACACCACTCATCAACAAGATCGTCATGAAGTAGCTGATTATTCAGGGTTGGTCCGCCTTCACATAACAGCGTTTTCACTCCCTGCTCGCGAAGTTCCGCGAACGCTGCGCGCAGATCGACAGTGTCTGAGCCGGCGATGATGATGTCGGCGACATCACGAAGTTTGTTGACAGCATCGGAAGATGCCGTCGTTGTCGTGATCACGATTGGTCGTTGTGTCGGGTCACTGAACAGTCGTGAGGACGGATCAAGATGAGCGCGCCCGCTCACCACAGCGAGACGCGGCAGCGCTTGTTGTCCGCGTGCAACTCGGCGAGCTTGTGCGTCGGCATCAAGTTGCACTGGTCCGTAATTTTCGGCCCGAACTGTTCCGGCTCCAGCCATGATCACGTCGGGGAGCTGTCGCAAGGCATGAAACATGGCTTTGTCGGCCCGACTGCTGAGCCCCCCTGAGCGACCCTCAACCTCGATGGCCCCATCGATACTTGCGACCATGTTGACCAGAACCCACGGCCGATCCGTCGGAGCGGGTCGAGTATCGGCCGCGATGAGTTCCACAGGGTCGAGATTGGCAACGGGACTGGGAAAGAGCTGATCCACACGGCCACGTTAGAGGTGAATCGATGAAGTGGTCTCAGGAACTGTGGACAACTGTGGACAACTGTGGGGTTGTCCACCGGTCATCCACCGTCTATCCACCGCAAATACACAGGGTTATTCCTCTTCCAACCCACAGGCATGAGCCGTACGGTTCACCCTGGGTGCAGTGCTGCGGCGCGAGCGACGGACGGTGGCGACGTTCTGTGCGTTCTCGGTTGGCAGGGCGGCTCCTAGGGCGTGGGTCTGCGTGACCCGCTCTACCTGGCGCTCGCGTTGCAGCGCACCCAACCACTCGAAATCCCACGTCAGTAGCGATTCTGGGGAATCGTTGACAAGGGTGGAATTACTCTGATGTAATTCCCCGACATCTTGTGGCCCGAAAGGTGAGGGGGCCAGAACAACCACAACATCTTGTGGTGGGCAGGAATCGGGACCCCAAAAGGGCTCGGTTTCGGCACCGAGACCACGACAAGACCCAAAAACTCGTCCCAGACAGCGTCGTCCGGAGCGGTTCGAGGGTGTGGTGGAACCGCTCAGCAGTCCCGACGGATTACTTGATTTGGTGGCCGCCCCCGGGCAACCGCTCCAGCTGCACCCACGCATCATCCCGCTTCACCCGCCTCAGCTTCTGCTGCAGCGGTGCCAACCCCGCTCCTGCTGGGTTGGATTCGCCACCACCACTCATATCGATCACTCACGCGGAGGACTTCTCATGGCCCTGGCACCGGAACAGGCCGGCATCGGCATCCGTCGGCACTACACAAACGCCGACACCCACCCTTTCGACCAAGTCGAGTGGGAACGTCGCGACGCTCGCATCTCCAACTGGAAGACCGGCGAGGTTGCCTTCGAGCAGCTCGGCGTCGAGTTCCCTCTTGGATGGTCGCTCAACGCCACCAATATCGTCGCCCAGAAGTATTTCCGCGGCACCCCCGATACCGACGAGCGCGAATGGTCGCTCAAGCAGGTTGCCGATCGTGTTGCTGACACGATCACTGACTGGGGTATCCGTGACGGATATTTCGTTACCGACGAAGAGGCCGAAGCTTTCCGCGCCGAACTGAAGTTCATCATCATCACTCAGCGCGCTGCGTTTAACTCGCCGGTGTGGTTCAACATCGGTGTTGAAGGCGTGCCGCAGCAGGCATCGGCCTGTTTCATCTTGTCGGTTGACGACAAGATGGACTCCATCCTCAATTGGTACGTCGAGGAAGGCACCATCTTCAAGGGTGGCTCGGGCGCAGGTATCAACCTTTCCCGCATTCGTTCCTCGAAGGAATTCCTCAAGGGCGGCGGCACCGCTTCTGGTCCCGTGAGTTTCATGCGTGGCGCCGATGCATCGGCGGGCACCATCAAGTCAGGTGGCAAAACCCGTCGCGCCGCAAAGATGGTCATCCTCAATGTCGATCATCCCGACATCGAAGAGTTCATCTGGTGCAAGTCGCGTGAAGAGAAGAAGGCTCGTGCACTGCGCGACGCCGGCTTCGACATGGATCTCGACGGCATCGACATCACCTCCATCCAGTATCAGAACGC
>SYBH01000065.1 GCA_005787345.1 Actinomycetota bacterium | reverse complement strand
GACGTGACCAACAAGCACGACTGACAGACCGCGCTCTTTCGCAGTTGTCACCAATCGTGCGGCACTTTCCCGAACCTGCGAGACCGAACCAGAAGCAGAACTGATGTCGGGCGTGTGCACGGTTTGAATGGAGTCGACGACCAACACTGCAGGATTGATTTCATCGACCGAAGAAAGAATGTGAGGCACGGCGGTTTCAGAAGCAAGCCACAAATCGGGTTGCAGCGCATTCAATCGTTCAGCGCGCAACCGAACTTGCTGTTTCGATTCCTCGGCCGACACATACAGAACCTTTGAGCCCGACGCGGCGATTGATGCCACCGCTTGCAGCAGCAACGTGGACTTGCCAATACCGGGCTCGCCGCCAACCAACGTGACCGAACCAGGTACAAGTCCGCCGCTCAACACGCGATCGAGTTCGCCGATACCAGTGGGCTTCGGCTGCCATTCGTGCGCGTCGACCTCGGAAATAGGTACTGGCGCATCGCGCTTGCCTAACAACGCAGCAGACGAAACTTTCGATACGTCGTCGAGTTCTTCAACCAGCGTGTTCCAGCCCTCGCAACCCGGACAGCGGCCCACCCATTTGGGCACGCTCGTGCCGCATTCGGTGCAACGGAACACTGCTCGGAGCTTGGCCACGGCGACACCCTACGCATCAGGCGAGACACTCATGGCGCCCAAACGGAAAGTGCCGCCCCCAGAGGAGCGGCACCTCACAAACCTGAATGCGGATTTGGTCAGCCGGTGAAGGCCGGAGTGACTGGAGTACCTGCAGCAGTCGTCGTGGTTGACGGCGCTGTGGTCGTGGTGGTCGTGGTCGGCGACCCCTGACCAATTGTCATGGTCAATTGGGCAAGAGGAGTAATCGGCAACACGAAGCTAAAGGGCATAAGACAAAAAAGGTACGAAGTCGCCGCCATAGTGAACACCCCCTGTGTCTGGATACCAAAGGCAGTTGTGCCTGCAACGATGGTTACGGGACTCGCAGCCATCTGTGCCGCTTGCGGGGCACTCGGATCGTTCGTCAGAATAGCGAGAGCGTTTTGTGAACTATTGCAGTTTGACGTAGTTGGGTGAATCTCAAGAACGACGTAATCCTGATTAGTAGGACTTGAATAGGTCACAACCAAACCACCGTTGCCATCATCCACAAGCGATCCGGTTGCGGCGCTAGCCGGCGAAGCGCCGAAGATGATGAGCGCAGAAACGGCGAGAAGGCCGACGACTGCGTTTCGTACCGGACGAGAAAATCGAGACACTGGAACCCCTTTAAGCCTGCCTGGAACCTCGTGTCCCAGCGATCGGAAATAGTACAAATAATTCTTCAGAATGCGCCAGCGTCTTATCCGCGGGCATGCCAAAACGAAAAGTGCCGCCCCCGAAGGAGCGGCACCTCACAAACCTGAATGCGGATTTGGTCAGCCGGTGAAGGCCGGGGCAACAGGATTGGCTGCACTGGTCGTCGTGGTTGACGGCGCAGCGGTCGTCGTGGTCGTAGTCGGCGACGCCTGACCAATTGTCATGGTCAATTGGGCAAGAGGAGTCAACGGCTGTTGGGTATCAAAAAGACAAAATGTGTACGAAGCCGCAGCCACGGTGAATAACGAACCTGCTGGCTGAAGCCCATAGGCAGTCGTGCCCACAGCGATGGTCGCAGGACTTGCCCCGATCTGCGAAAGTTGCGGGGCGCCCGGATCGCTACTGAGAACAGCAAGCGGAGGTTGTTGAATATTGCAGTTTGAACCACTTGTGCGAATCTCAAGAGCGATCGAATCCTGAGCAGTCGGACTCGAATAGGTCACAACCAAACCGCCGTTGCCGTTATCTGAAAGCGACCCAGTTGGAGCGGCATTCGCTGGGCTGGCCGCGAATACCACTGCTGTTGAAACAAAGAGCGCACTGGCAACAACCATGCGAATTGAACGAGTGAATCGAGACATCTCAGACCTTTCCAGAGGGTGGCCGCGTTCGGTGCGAACTCGGAGAACTAACCCTAGTAAGACTATGTCTCAATGTCTAGCGAAACTAAGCAGGCTCCTGGATGATCTGGTTACGGCTCCTCGCCGTCCCGGCGGCCGTAAGGTCACTGCGTGGCTGATGACAATCGCACCAGAATCCTTGATCTCGCCATCGCTGCCATCGACGCGGGCGGCGAGGCTGCGGTGCGCGTCAACCACATCGTTGAGGAAGCTGGCGTTACGCCTCCGGTCCTCTACTACCACTTCGGAAATCGCAATGGTCTCGTCATCGCTGCACAGATCGAGCGCTACTCCCGCCAAATCCGCCAAGACATCGCGGCTATTGGAAAACGAGTTTCGCAGTGCCAATCACGCGAGGAACTGCAAACTACTCTCGTTGATCTCTGGGAGAAGATTCTCGCCGCGCGTGGAGAAAGTCGATGGCGTCGCGTAAGTGTGGTCGGCAGTGCGTTTGCACGACCCGAACTTGAAGTCGAAGTGTTTCGTGCGCAGGACGAGATCGTCGCGGGATTAGTTGCCGTCCTCCAACCTTGCAAAGAGCGAGGCTTGCTTCGCGAAGGAATCGATCTCCCTAGTGCAGTCGCGTGGCAACACGGATTGCTTTTGAGTCGCGTCTACATCGAGCGCGGCGCGCAACAAGGTGAAACCAATGAGTGGGATCGGCTCACGCTCGACGCTTTAGTCAATGCCTTTTTTGGTTCCTAACCGCATCTCCAAAACACACGGGTTTCTGCTGTGTTGAACGCAAACGAAAAGTGCCGCCCCCGAAGGAGCGGCACCGTTCAAATCTCGAAGCTGAATCGATCAGCCGGTGAACGACGGTGCGACCGGATCGGCAGCTGGCGCCGTGGTGGTCGTTGGTGCAACTGTCGTCGTTGGAGTTGCCTGTCCAATCGTCATAGTCAGCGAATCGAGCAGAACGCCTTGGCTGCCTCTCAAACAGAACAAGTAGGCGCTATTCGCAAAAGTAAATGGTTGTTGCGCACCTTGTTGAAGCGTATATCCGGTCGATCCGACCACAAGCGTCGCGGGACTTGCAGCAATTTGTGATGCTGCCGGAGCTTGGGGGTCCGAAGAGACCACGGCCAGGATGTCGTTAGGTGATCCGCAGTTCGCGGTTGACGGGTACACTTCAAGATTGATCCCATCGAATTGTGTTCCAGGCGATGGCGAATAGGTCACCACCAAGCCGCCATTGCCATTGTCCGCGAGCGACCCCGTGGCCACTGCGCTCGCCGGGCTTACGGCGAAAAATGTGACCGCAGAAACTGCCAGCGCGGCCGCGGCAGCGAATCTACCGGTGCGAGAAAAACGAGACATCAAAACCCCTTGGGGAACTGGACCGAACCCTCCGCCCGATCGCTCTAAGGATTCTAGATCACCAAATCGAAGTGGCCCAATTCAGTGGGCCTTTGGGGATCAACCCAATGCACACCCAACGAGCACGCTCACCAACGCCGGCCACGAGAGTGCATGAGACGCCGAGTACGCAGGCGGCGATTGCGATACCGGAGGCCAATCACCGTGGCAGTGAGACCGACGAGCGCAAGAACGAAAAGGGTTTCAAGGATCTGAAGGAGCTTTCCCCGTGAAGAACTGACCTTCACCAACTGTGTGTCGGTGTCCGTGAATGACGCGTTATTAGTCTTCGTCGAACTCCCCGCGTTCACGACGAGGTTCAGATCAACCATCGAAGCTGGCGGTGCCTTTTCTTCGGCTTCAATCTTTGCGAGCAGTCCACCCGACGCATCGCCGCCCAATGTGGTCGCTAACTGTTGGTCACCGAACATCTGCAGACCAGCGGTGGTGTCGATCTGTCCGGTGACCTTTACTGATGTCGACAGGAAACCATCAGAACGACTGATGAGCATGTCGCGATAGGGACCATCAGGACCACTCAACTGCGCGAGCAGCGCCGTTCCTTCTTCAGGTGTCTCGAACGACTGATGCACGCGCATCCAGGTGAGGTCACCTTCTTTCGAAGCTGCGTCGACTTCCCAACCAGCCTGCACAAGATCATCGGCACGCAACGCTTGCGCGGGATCGCCAACACGCTTCAGCGCCGCATCGTCGAAACCGATGCCTTGTGTGATCGTTCCTTTGCCATTGAGTCCAACGTCGATCTTGGTTTCAATCTGCACTCGACAACCGGCAGCAACGAAGACGACAAGCGCGAGGAACGCAAACACTCGCGGCAGTCGACGGGTCCTCAACACAGCGCGCAACCTACCAGCGCAATCGTGGAGCGAGTTCGGCACCGAACGTCAAGGGGGCCGTGCCCGGAAGCACGACCCCCTTCAGAAACCTGCAAAAGCTGAGAAATCAGCCTGTAAACGCCGGTACTACCGGATCGCCCGAGGGAGCCGTCGTCGGCGTAACGGTCCCGATGGTGACAGCCAACGACTGCACCAATACATTCGATGTCACTCCATCGAAATAGTAGAGACACGCTTGGTACGACCCAGCCACGAGAGTGCTGGCAGCGGTCGTATTCGCCCAGCCTGATCGCATCGGGCTGCCAACGGACAGGACAGCGGGACTCGCGGCAAGCACCGGCAACCCATTGTTTGAAAACTTCGAAATACCGAAAAGTCGGTTCGTTGGGTTGCCAGAGGGATCGCAAGTCGTACCCGGTGCGAAAAGGTTCAACGCGACGGTTTCGGGGGCCACAACTGGCGAATAGGTAACGGTCATTGAACCGTCGCCATTGTCAGTAAGCGAATCATTGCGCGGCGCGGGAGGAGCCTGTGCGGGAAAGTTGATCGTGAACGTGATCGCCGGTGGGTCCTGGGCTGTTCCCATGAATCCGATTGCCGCGCTGCCCGAACCACTCGCCGGAGCGGTGTACGTGATGGTCTCGCCTTGTTGGAGACCGCCGGTGGGGGCTCCCTGACTGATGTACATGAACATTTGGTCCCAACGCACTGTGCCGCCACCATTCGTCAGGACAATCACAGCGCCGCAGCCTGCACCCACCGTGATCGTGAGCGTGTCGCTGTTGTTAATCGATTGAATTGGAGGGATCACACTGCAGTTGGCAGTCACGTTGGTGTTTGCCGCACCGGCGGTGGAGCTCGAGGCAACCGTGGCAATGGCTACGGTTGCGAAAAGAAGTGAGGCGGCCGCGGCGATGCGACCAAAAGTGCGAAACATGAAGGTCTCCCTGGGTGGGCACTGGCGTGCCGAGGATTGTGAAGCCGGATTCTTCGCCCGACCGCCTTTAAATATAAAGAACTTCTAGCACTATTGCAAAGTTCTATTGATCCCCATGAGGGCCCAAAAACAACAAACCCCGGGCTCAAGGCCCGGGGTTTGTGAGGTTCAACCAGCTGCACGTTCCCTATTCGGGAGCGCCTGCTTCGGCCAGTTCCATGGGCGGGGGCTCGAAGCCCTCGGTGGCATGAAACACGATGATGCGATCGCCCGTTTCGGGATCGGGTTCAGCGTCAACCACGATGTTCTGGCCGGCGCGGAATTCCTTCCACAACAGACGTTCTGAAAGCGGATCTTCCACCATGCGCTGAATGGCACGACGAAGCGGACGAGCACCCAATGTGGGGTCGTAGCCCTTGTCGGCAAGCAGCAACTTGGCAGCCTCGGTGAGTTCCAGGCCGATGCCCAGACCTTCGAGTTGGCGGGTGATGCGCTTGATGAGCAGATCGACGATGGTCGTGACCTCGGGCTTCGAAAGCTCGTGGAACACGATGGTGTCGTCGATGCGGTTGAGGAACTCAGG
>SYBH01000064.1 GCA_005787345.1 Actinomycetota bacterium | reverse complement strand
GAGACTGTCCCCCCGGTTTCCACCTCGCTCCGAAGCCGACCCAAAGGGTCGGCTTCGGTCGTTTTCGACCTACTGTTCGCGGCTATGAACCGGGGACCAGTCATCATCGAAACTGCCATCAATGGCAATCGCACGAAGGAACACAATCGGAACGTTCCGCAATCGCATGAAGAGCTCGCAACCGACACCCTCGAGACATTGGCCGCCGGTGCATCGATTATTCATAACCACGGCTCGGTCTTTGGCGATCCACGGGCGGTTGCCGACGACTACCTCGCTGGTTGGATGCCGGTGCTTGCTGATCGCCCCGACGCACTTTTGTATCCAACCGCGAATTACGGGCCGAACGGGTTGAACTTCGAACACTTGCATCTGCTCGCAGAGACCGGACTCATGAAAGTGAGTTTGTGTGATCCAGGTTCAACGAACCTTGGTGGCATCGACGCTGATGGTCTTCCAGCCGCGGGCATCGTGTACTCAAACAGTTACGACTCCATTCGCGTGCAGATGGAACAGGCCACAGCCGATCGTGTTGGCCCGAGTCTTGCAATTTACGAGCCTGCATTCATGCGCACGACAATGCTGTATTGGAAGGCCGGCAAACTTCCTGCCGGAACCATGATCAAGTTTTATTTGTCAACTGACCGCGGTTATCTCGGAGCGCCTTTTGGGCTGCCTCCGACAAAACTTGCACTTGATGCGTATCTCGAAATGCTCGGCGATTGCCCGGTTCCGTGGGCGCTCTCTGTTGTCGGTGGTGATCCGGTTGAAAGTGGACTGGCAGAGTACGCAATCGAACGAGGTGGCCACCTTCATGTTGGACTTGAGTTCTATGGCGGCGACCGTCAACCGACGAATGCTGAACTCACGCGCAATGCTGTCGAAGTATGTGAACGCATGGGTGTTGCCGTCGCAACATGCGAAGAGGCAGCCGAGATTCTCGGACTGCCCCGTCGATAACTCTCTGAAATTTTAGAGTGCTGAAATGCTGAGCGTTCAGACGCCTTGGCGTTGACGAATGATGTTGAGCGCGCCGCCGGCTTTGAACCAACCGATCTGCTCTTCGTTCATCGTGTGAATGCCTTCGAAGTCGATGGTGGTGCCATCGGGCTTCACGATCTGGCATTTGACCGGAACATCGGGCGTGAGGTTGGCGAGGCCGAGCACGTTGATGCGGTCGTCTTGTTCGATGAGGTCGTAGACCTTTGGGTCGGCAAAGACGAGCGGGAGAACGCCTTGCTTCTTCAAGTTTGTTTCGTGGATGCGAGCGAACGAGCGAGTGAGAACAACCTTTGCGCCGCGGAATCGAGGCTCCATTGCTGCGTGCTCTCGTGACGAACCTTCGCCGTAGTTCTCGTCGCCGATGGCGATCCAACCTTGGCCGGCAGCGTGGTAGCTCTTGCCAATATCGGGGAACGACTTGGTGGTGCCATCGAGTTGGTCTTTGCCCTGGCCAACTTCATCGGTGAAGGCATTGACTGCGCCGATGAACATGTTGCCCGAGATGTTTTCGAGGTGACCGCGGTACTTCAGCCACGGGCCTGCGGCAGAAATGTGATCGGTGGTGCACTTGCCCTTGGCCTTCATGAGGATGGGAAGGTCGAGGAAATCTTTGCCGTCCCACGCGTCGAACGGTTCAAGAAGTTGCAAGCGGTCTGAGGTGGGCGACACCTTGACGACAACCTTCGAGGAATCGGCGGGGGGAGCAATGAAGGTGTTTTCGCCTGGGGTAAAGCCCTTTGGTGGAAGCTCGACACCGACGGGAACCGGAATGGTGACCTGTTCGCCGGCGGCGTTGGTAAGCGAGTCGGTTGTGGGGTCGAAGTCGACGCGTCCAGAAAGGGCCATAGCCACAACTGTTTCCGGTGACGTTACGAAGGCAAGCGTGGAAGCAAGACCGTCGTTGCGCTTCGGGAAGTTGCGGTTATAGGAGGTGATGATGACGTTTTCGGTTCCTTCTTCAACATCGCTCCGCGACCACTGACCGATGCATGGACCACATGCATTAGCGAGAACGGTGGCACCAATCTGTTCAAGGTCGGCAAGAAGGCCGTCGCGTTCGATGGTGGCGCGCACTTGTTCCGAACCGGGGGTAACGAGGAGTGGAGTCTTGGTGCTGAGTCCGTTCTGGTGCGCGAATCGAGCAATGGCAGCAGCGCGACTGATGTCTTCGTAGGAAGAGTTCGTGCACGAACCAATGAGTGCCGAAGAAATCTCCATTGGCCAACCTTCGGCCTTCGCTTCAGCACCAAGCTCGCTGACCTTGCGTGCACGGTCAGGTGTGTGCGGGCCGTTGATGAGGGGTTTGAGGGAGGAAAGGTCGATTTCGATGACCTGGTCGAAGTACGAGGAGGGATCGGCAAGTACTTCATCGTCGGCACGAAGATCGCTAGCAACCGCGTCGGCGGCAGCGGCAACATCGGCTCGGCCAGTTGAGTTGAGGTAACGCGACATCGCCGGGTCGTAGGCGAACAGCGACGTAGTCGCGCCAATTTCTGCACCCATGTTGCAGATGGTCGCCTTGCCAGTACACGAGATGGATTCGGCACCAGGACCGAAGTATTCGACGATGGCGCCAGTTCCGCCCTTCACAGTGAGGATGCGGGCAACCTCGAGGATGATGTCCTTCGGGGCAGACCAACCGGCAAGGGTGCCAGTGAGTTTCACGCCGATGAGCTTTGGCCAACGAACGTTGAAGGGGTAACCGGTCATGACGTCGACGGCATCGGCGCCACCGACACCAATTGCGACCAGACCGAGCCCACCAGCGTTGGGGGTGTGGCTATCAGTGCCGATCATCATTCCGCCCGGGAATGCGTACTGTTCGAGCACGACCTGATGAATGATGCCTGATCCTGGCTTCCAGAAACCGATGCCGTACTTCGCCGATACCGACTCGAGGAAGTCATACACCTCGGCGTTGACATCATTGGCTGTTGCAAGGTCGATGCGAGCGTTGCTCTTGGCCTGAATGAGATGGTCGCAGTGAACGGTTGACGGCACTGCTGCTTCAGGCAGACCTGCGGTCATGAACTGAAGCAACGCCATCTGCGCGGTGGCGTCCTGCATGGCGACGCGATCGGGATTGAGATCGGCATAGCTGCGGCCGCGCTCAAGTTCCTGGTTGCGCGGGTCGCGCAAGTGGTTGATGAGCACCTTCTCGGCAAACGTGAGTGGGCGCCCAAGGCGCTCGCGACCGATGGCAACGTTCTCGGCAAGGCGGCCATAGACGCCGTTGATGAGTTCGATAGGGGTATTGGCAGCAACAGCCATGAGGGGGAGCCTTTCCGATGCTCAGCGAAACACGCCGAGTCTACGGGTCACGCGCCCTGAAGTTTTTCGCCGGTCGTAGTCGTGGTGGTGAGGTTGTCCACGAAGTCGGTGATGAAGTTGGGGTTCCTAATCAAGAAGATCAGGTACACGATGGACAAAATGATGCCGATAACACCGGTGACGATGCCGGCGATGGCCATACCGTCACCTTTCTTCCAGCCATTCGATCCCGCAATGGCCTTCCGGCCAGTGAGGCCGAGGCCAAGTGCGATCGGTCCAAGAACGATGCCGAGAAAGCCCGTGCAGGTAATCGAAAGGATGCCGCACACCATTGAGGCAATCGCCATGCCCGAGAACTTCGGCCCTTGCCAGGCCGGTTGCGGGGGAGGGGGCGTGCCCGGCCACGCGGGTGGCGATGCGGGGCTTCCGTCTGGAGCGGGCATCGGCGGAGGAGGAGGGGGAGCGGCGGCAGATGCCGCAGTCTCGGGGGTCTGGGCGCCTGGCCATGCAGGATTCGGAGCGAAGTCCGGCGGGTAATCCTCGGGCTGGGGGTTGACCGGTCGCTGGTCATCAGGAGAAAGGGGGTTGCCCCACGGATCGGTCATCGTGATCGGACCCTACCGGCCAAATGCAGCGCGCCGCCGGCAACGGCAATGACTGCGAGAACGGCAAGGGCATCAAGTGGGGTGATCACTATGGGTCGATCGGTAGCAAGACTGACGATCGCAAGTGCCATGAGCAGCAGGTTGCGGATGACATCGCGAGCAGAAATGGGTTGGGCCCGGGAGGACCCAAAACACGCACAAGGCGCGCGTACGCCAGCGCGGAGACGTCCGATCAGGAATGTTGTGAAGAATGCGAGTGAGACGAGTGCGGCAATCGCCCCTGCCGGAGGGACGATGAGGAGTAACGCAACTATCGAAAGTTCGGCGAGCGGTACGAACCGAGCGAAGAACGATGCTCGGGGAATCCCGAGTCCCACAAAGTCACGTTCGGTCGCAGAGATGTCGCGAAGCTTCGCCACTGCGGCAATCGCAAAGATTGCGGCAAGTGCAACTGCTGCTGCGTACCCGAGACCCGAAACAGTCATTGACCCATTGTTGTCCGAACTTGGGTCCTAAAGTCAGCCCGTGCATCGCTTTCTCACTCTTTCCAAGCAGCCTGGGGCTGTTCTGGCCGTTTTCGCACTGGCACTCCTCTCTGTCACTGCGTGTTCACGTTCGTCATCGGACTCGAACAAGGCATCGGGCGACCGTCGTGTCGGAACCGTGTTCCCGGTGGGAATCTCATCGTTCACGTTTGTTGACGAGTCTCGTCCAACACCAGCGAACGCAACGCAACCCGGTTCTCCGACTCGAACGCTGTCGGTGCGAGTGTGGTACCCGGCTGTGGCCCCCAGTGCTGATGAAGCGCGCGACGACGATTTCTCATCGGTGCCTGATCCTTCACCATCGTTCGATGCACCCCCGGCGACTGGTGCGGGTCCATTTCCCCTCATCGTCTTTGGGCACGGGCTGGGAGGTGTTCCCGCCGTGTACGGAGATCTCCTCGAATCATGGGCTGCAGCGGGTTTCGTGGTGGCTGCTCCGGCATTTCCGCTGAGCAATGAGAACTCGCCGGGTGGGCCTGATGCCGGAGACGTGTCGAATCAGCCCGGAGACGTCTCTGCGGTGATCACCGAGGCGCTTGCGCTGTCATCTAGTGCCGAAGGTCGAGTGCTTGCGGGGATGATCGACGGCGAGCACATTGGCGTCGCCGGTCATTCCAACGGTGGAATCACGACAGCAGGATTGATTGGGCAGTCATGTTGTTTCGATGACCGAGTTGATGCTGCGATCATCATCGCTGGAACATCGCAACTCTTTCCGGGTGGAACATTTGACTGGTCTCGGACGCCGCCATTGCTCGTGATGCATGGCGAGGACGACACACTCATTCCGCTTGATGAAGGCAAACGTCTTTTCAACAATGCCCGCAGTCCGAAGGGTTTGTTCACACTTCTAGGAATTGATCACGGGTCGTTTCTTGTCCGTGATTCCAAAGCATTCCCCATCACCGTGAAGACTTCGCTTGATTTTTGGAACGGTTATCTGAAACTTGATGCCTCAGCGGTAGCTGCTCTTCCCAATGATCATGAGCCTGGAGTGGCGACGATGACATTCGTGAGCGAGGACAATGATGACGTCACCGTTGAATTGTCGGAATCGAAGATGCTGTCACGTTCAGCATCGGTGGAACCCTCGACAAATTTGCGAAATGGTCAGCTAGTCCGAGTGACGTGGTCGGGGTTCATCCCCGGTCGTGTTGTCAATGTGGTGCAGTGCTCCGATGGCGGTCAAGGAAGCTCAGCCTCATGCAACCTGGTGACGGGAAAAATCCTTCAGCCGAATCCGACTGGATCAGGATCGCTCGACCTTGAGATCGTGGTCGGACGGGTTGGAGATGGGCGATGTGACTCAACTGCAGCAGACTGCGTCATCGTGGTTAATGACGCATCGCTGCAAGACGAGGACGCCAATATTCGAATCCCGTTGACCTTTGCTCGTTAGTTTTGACGAGCGCTACACCTGAGGCCAACTGCGGCGGACACCTTTGGCCTTTGCACTTCGGGTCCACGAACGACGCCAAACTCCAGCGTCGGGACCATCAAGGGTTGGGGTCTTTTCCGACGCAGCGTTCTTGCGGGCCTGCCACCAATCAGTTGCAGATTCATCTCCGAGTGCCGCAACGGCTTCTTGGATGCGAACGGCGAATGATTTCGAATCCTCACCTTCGGCGGCCTGCATCGGTGATCCGAAAACGACGGTGGTGGGTGCTGGCCGTGGGATGTTCTTTCCCTTCGGAAGCACTTTGTTTGTTCCCTGTATGAAGACGGGAACGACAGGTGCACCGCTGTGTGACGAAAGAAATGCTGCGCCAGAGGTGAACGGACGGGCCCAACCATCGGGGGAGCGAGCGCCCTCGGGGAAGATGAGCATGCTCCAGTCGTCTCGCAATAACTCGAGTGACTGATCGATGGCTTTGCGCGACACCTTTGTGCGCTCCACTGGGATTGCGCCGATGACCAACGCCGAAAGCGGCGATGTCACGCGATTGGTGAACCAGTAGTCGGCAGCAGCGCCAATAAAGAGGCGATTGCGCCAGGGTTCGGGAATCACCGTCATCATCAACGGTGTGTCGGCGTGGCTGTGATGGTTGGCGGCGAAAATCACTGGACCATCAACATCGGCAAGGCGGTCGGTGCCCTGAATGGATGGTGTCGCGAGAAGATCAACGACCGGCTTCATGACGCCATTGAGAAGGAGTACGCGCACGGCGCGAGCTGGGTATGAGCGGGCCCAGTCGGTGTCGTAGTTCGCGCCGACGTTGTTCTCCTTTTTAAGGAGATCAACACCAGCAGGCACTGATGGTGATTTCAGTATGGCTTTGGCCATGCGAGTAACTCGGGTACTCGTTTGGGTCGCCGTGGACACCGAACGATTCACTGGCAGTCGTTTGATGAGGCGTGTTGCCTGTTTGCGAGTGATGGGCATCGGACGCATGACAGACCTCAGGAAACGTCGGCCATGAGGATGGGCGGATTGTGGAGATGTGTGATGGTCGGGTCGCGACCGACCACATCGCTCGCCATTTCGAGGGCGTCTTGCAGCGTCGATGCGGGCTTGAAGCCGAGTCGACGCACGGCACGCACATCGCCGCCAACAATGATGACCTGACCGACATGCTCAAGAGCATGCGCGCACCAGTACCACATGTAGAACGGGTGAACGCCGTGGTACGCGTAGCTCGTGCGATAAAGATGTCGATACCACTCGTCTTCAGCAAATGATTTTTCAAATTGTTCAGACATGACGACTGGATCATGCGTTTGCGTCAGCACCTGATCGAAGAAGTCAATGTAGGAGGGATGATGCACCGGGTGGAATTCCCATGGCGTCGGGTGACTCATGATGACAACGCCACCTTCACGCACTGGCGGACGCCCGCGATACAGATTGAAGAAGTAGCCGAGTCCGAGACATGCAACCAAAATCGGGTTGAGGATTGAGTTCACGTTGTAGGGGCTGATGTAGGGCAAACCCATCGTGAGAATGTCGGTCTGTCCTTCAACCGGAACGAGGTGCTGGGCGTAGACATTCTCAGTAGTGAGTTTGTGAACCGCTTCAACCTCGCCAGCCTGCACTGATGTCATCGCGTGCGGCGCTTGCCAAGAGTTGAAGATGGATCGACGCGTACGTTGCGGCATGCGGTCGAGCGCAGATTTCATTCCCGCCATCGTGATGCGGTCCTTGAGCGACCATTCCCATTCGCGCTTTTGCAGAACGCTCATCGGGCCTTCGGTGCCGAACACGTTGTTGTTCATCGTGGTTTCGATTTGGAAGACCTTCACCCCTGAATCACGCAGCACCTTGCCCATGCGCCAATTAGCGGAATGGAGTTCAGACTTGTGCTGATCCATGAACGACTTTGAATGACGCATCGTTTGCGGATTGTGGTGGTGGCGAAGTGAGCGATAGGAGGCGAGGCCGGTTGCGGTCGACTTCCAACCGCCGTCCATCGAGACGAGGTTGATATTGACGTAGATGATGAGATCGCTCTCAGCCGCGCGCTTGTTGATCTCGACTTCTTCGCCCTTCTCGGTCTCGCCGATGAAGAGGAGGTTGTCGGGATCTTCAGCGTCGTGATTGACGAGAAGGCCGTGCGGTGCGAAAGCGTCGTAGACACGGTCGCCAACGGCATGACGAAGTTCGTCTTCGGTCATACGGCGGTGCAACGCAAGGGCGGCGATGAGCATGACGTCGTCGACACCAGCGGCGGCAGCAAGCTCAAGAACTGCTTCGATGACTCGCTGACGAATGTCAGGACGTTTCATTGGGGGAAGCGGCAACGAAATGTCATCAAACGCGATAGTGAGCTTCATGCCCGGCTTGAGAAGCGCGCGCAACGGCTCGCTATCGCCGATCGGGTTGTCGAGCGCATCACGAATGGCGCCATCGGGGTTCTTCAGCGCCTCGATGGGCTCGGCCGGATAGATAACGCGGCTGCGCCCTGCGGGAAGCTTCTCGAGCCGGAAACCCTCTCCATGGTGAAAGAGGATTGGTGGCGTCGATCGATCGACATCGAGGACGAATCCTGGTCTAGGCACGATTTCGTTCCTTTTCATTGCGAAGGTCAAAGGCGATACGAACTGCCCCGCGCCCGCCAGCGTTTGCGGCGTGCGTGATGGCATCTTCAAAGCGATCAAGGGGATAGGTGGCGCTCACCAGTCGACCGAGGTCGGCGGCAGCCACGAGTTCAAAGGCAAGATCGAAGGTACGGCGGCGCTCGCCGTTGGGAAGCGTTTCGGTTCCGTAGGCATAAGCACCGCTCATGGTGATCTCGCGTTGCCATAAGCCGGTGAGATCGAGATGTACATGGCCGGGCATGCCAACCATTGTGATGCGACCCTTCGGGCGAACAACGGTGAGTGCTTCAGCGATACTGCTTTCGCTGCCGACACAATCAATGACCTGATCGGCGCCACCGGTGAGACGAACGATGTCACCGTCACCGATTGCGAGTGAGCCAGTGATACGTCGGATTGGTCGGGAGATGTGATCGGAAGCGATGACGTGATCGGCACCGAACTCACGAGCGAGTTCCTGCTGATGCGGATGTTTCGCTACCGCAATGATCGTGCACTTGCGACCGAATCGGCGAAGTGCGGCGATGGTCAGCAGCCCAAGGGCGCCAGAGCCAAGAACTACGACGGTGTCGCCCTCGGAAACATTGGCAGCGAGAGCGCCGTGTACTGCGCATGCGGTGGGTTCGATCATGACCGCCGCCTCGTCTGACCAATCCGCGGGCACTGCATGCAATTGGCTGACGTGAGCGATCATGCTTGTGGACCAGCCGCCGCCGGTATCGCAGCAGAAACCGCTTTGAAGGCCAGGGCTGATGTTTCCAAATGTGATGCGTTCACAGTTACCGAGATCGCCGCGCGCACACGCTGCACACACTGGGTCGATGCCGCGGGTGACACAACCAAGTACCGGCTCAACAACAACGCGACCGGCCGGCATACCTTCAAACTCGTGAGTGAGATCGGCGACAATCTCATGACCGGGAATGAAAGGAAAAGAAACGATTGGTTCGAAATAGCGCGAACTGTTTCCGTCGATAGTTGCAAGGTCGGAACCACAGATACCAGTAAGGCGCGGAAGGATTTCGACCCAACCGGGACCTGGCAGCGCCGGTGTGTCGACGTTGCGCAAACGAAGTGGACCGACTTTTGCTCCGCCGCCAGAACTCAGGCGACCAGCAATGTTGGCGGCAGCAAAGCGCGCAATGTTGCGCTCGAAGCGGAGGGCTCTCATGCCGTGCCTCCTGGGACAAGCGGATTGGCGAGGCCACCGAGTGCGGTGCGACGCGGGCCGATTGGAACAAGCCGACGCGGCGAACCAGGAGCCTTCGAGAAGTTCTCGACCAACCATCCGCGCTTGCGGGCAAGGGTCGCGAGGCGAGTCTCTGGATTAACGGCGACAGGAAAGCCAACTGCCTCGAGCATCGGAAGGTCAGAACTTGAATCGGCGTAGGCGACAGTTTCGCTCAGGCTGAGTCCGTGAGACTCGGCGTAGTCGCGCAAGACCTGTGCGCGAGTTTCGCCAGTGGGCGGAACATTGCGGAGTTCGCCGTCATACCGGCCATTGGTGACGCTCATCTCGGCGGCGATGATGTCGTCGAAGAGGGGCGTCAGTGGCTTTACGACGAAGTCGAGTGCACCAGTAATAAGCACGGTGCGATGGCCGGCTGCTTTGTGTTCGCGGACTCGACGGATTGCTTCGGGGAATGACTTCGACAAAATGAGTCGACTGAACATTTCGGCTGAGTCTTCGTCGATCTGTTGCAACGGCGCTCCGTCATAACGCCGATAGAAGAAACGCAGAAAGTCGGTGCGATCTTTGCGGTCAAGGGAAAGGAGCGTTGGGCCCTCGGCAATCATCTTGCCGATAAAGCGAAGGCGCTGATCGGCGGGCATGCGTCGCGTTGCAAGATACGCGTAACTGGCGACAACGTTCGAAGCGATGAGCGTGTTCTCAAGATCGAATGCGGCGAGTTGCCGTTCGGGGGCGAGGATCTGACCGCGAAGTCGGTCGGTGCGTGTTGGGCCAATCTTCCCGCCAGGAGTGGTGCGAACTCGTGCGGCCTTAACAACTGATGGCAAATGGATCTCGTTGACGAACGAATCCCACTCGATGACTCGGGGATCGAAGCAAAAGTCGCGCTGGTCATCAGCGGTTTGGTTCTCCCACAGGGCAAGGAGTCGATCGAGTCCGTAAATGGCTTCGCATTCGGCGTATGCGCCGTAGATCTCGACGTACCCAAGTGCTCGCTCGGCTTCTTCACGCTTTTCTTCAACAGAAGCGCTCCACTCGGCCTGTTTGCCGCGCAGCGGAAGAGCGTTTAAGACGCTTTCGGCGCGCCCAAGTGTCTTGGTTGCTCGTTCGAGTTGGCCTTTGACGCGACCGCGACCGGGGAACGACCAAGTGGGAACAATGATCGGCTGACCTTTGGTGTCATAAAGCGGACGCTGTTCAAACCACGCGCTGACAAGGTTGACTAAGCGGCGGTAGTGCAAAGGGTTCTGCGAACCAGAGGCAACCTGCACAACTTCGGGTTCGGGTTCGGGGCCCTTTGCGGCGACCGCGATGATCGCGGCGGATACAAGATCGACAGGAATGACGTCGACAACACCTTCGGGAACGCCAGGGAATTCCTTGAGAAGACCGCGCGCATAACTAATGATGATTGGCTCGGCCATGCGGAAGCCGCGGATCCAACCGGGAACTGGTTCGGCAAGAGCCGATTCGATGATCGAAGGACGCACGATGCTGACGGGAACGTTTCCACGAGTTTCAACAAGCGCTCGTTCGCCGAGGGCCTTCGTGTAGGCGTACGCGTCGGGCCAGCCCAATGATGCGGCCCGAGCACGACCGGCTTCGACCATGCGGTCTGCGACCCAACGGTCGCGCAGTTGCTCAGTCTTTTCAGCGAGAAGCGGAGTGCCGGCAGCGCCAAGTTCACGGCGTGCTTGTTTGCGGAATTCAACGAGTTTCTCAGGGGTACGGCTGATCGCTTCAGCATCGCGACGTGCGCGACGTGCGCCTTCTACTTCCGCGCGCCAATCGACATCGATAAAGAAATGGCTTTGGTCGACGAGCTGTTCGGGTGCCGCACCTCGATGGTTGCCAGCCACATAACAGGTGGACACGGCAACCAGATGGGGCGTAATCCCAAGTTCGTTGCAAACGGCCGCAATGCGAGTGGGGCCAAGAAGGTTCACTTCAACCGCCGAATCAAGTGGGGAGTCGAAACTCACCGATGCGGCGGAATGAATAATGGTGTCGCAACTGGCGAACGTTGCACGACCGGCATCGTCGAGACCGAGGCCATCGCGGCTCACGTCGCCAGCTACGGAAGTGATGCGACGAGCGGTCATCTCGGCGAACCCGTCTTTGCCGAGTTCGTTGCGCAGTCGGTCGAATGCGTCGTTCTTCAGAATTTCGCGAGCCACTCGCTGTTCGACGGTGGAGCGCCGGCCGGGACGAACCAGCAGCACGATCTCGCAATCGGGCACTGAGCGCAGAAGTCGCTCAAGAAGATTGGTACCCAGGAAACCAGTGGTCCCGGTGATGAACAGCCGTTTGCCGGCAAGTGCGTCACGAATCACGAGCAAATGTTTACCACTTGGTAAGTGAAACGTCTACACTTCTGGCATGGCCCTCGCCGTAACCAGTCCCCCCAAGGGATCCCGAGCCGCCCGCACTCGGGCTACCGAGGACCGCATCCTCGCGGTAGCCCTCGAATCATTTGGGACGAAGGGCTTTGATTCGGTCTCGCTCGATGACCTAGCGGCTGATCTCGGCATCACCAAGCAAGCGATCCTCTATCACTGGTCATCGAAACGAGCCCTGCTCGACGCTGTGATCGACAGAGCAGCGCTTGAGCTCATTATCGAGTTCGACGGCGCGCTCTCAGAGGATGGCTCGGGATGGAGTCGTGTCGAGTCAGTGGTGCGTCGTATTTTCCGCGTCGCCATGCGTCGACCCGAATTGCTGGGGTTCATTCGCGAAATCAGCCGAATCGGGGGCGATGCGTCACTGCGAGTCACCGCAGACCTCGATCCATTCGTTTCACGTGCCACTGCGTATTTCGAGCGCGAAATGGACGAAGGTCGCATTCGTCGATGCGATCCAGGTTTGTTGTTGGTGTCGGCCTACTCAACTGTGCTTGGTGCCGCAACAGAAGTTGAAGTGTTGCGCGCTGTCGGCATCGAACCCACGTTGCGAAGCACAGTCGTGCGTCGTCGGGAACTGCTGTCGTTTTTATATGCGGCGATGGTTGCGCCGGAGTACGCGAGAACTCAGGCGTCGCGGTAGCGGACCACCGTGGCTCGGCGTTCAATTGCCAGGCCTACGAGTTCATCAATGAGCGCTCGGTAGGGAAGGCCACTGGCCTGCCACATTTGTGGGTACATCGAAATCGGCGTGAAGCCAGGAATCGTGTTGATCTCATTGAGTAACCAGCCACGGCCAGGGCTCTCAAAGAAAAAGTCGACTCGTGCAAGCCCCTCGGCCCGATACGCGCGAAATACTCGGCATGCCAGTTCACGAACCTGTTCAGTTTCTGCTTCGGAAAGCGGCGCAGGAATATGAAGTTGAGCAAGGCCAGCGACGTACTTGTCTTCGTAGTCGTAGAAGTCAGCGCCGGGAACGATTTCACCGGGAACCGATGCCCTCGGTGTCAGTGTGTGGCCGAGCACCGCCACTTCGATTTCGCGGGCAACAACGCCTTCTTCAAACACGATCCATTCGTCGAAGCGAAGCGCGTTGTCAACCGCAGCTCGAAGCTCAGCGCGTGTCGTCACCTTCGACACACCGATCGACGAACCCATATTGGCGGGCTTCACGAAAATCGGATACTTAAGCGAGTCGCCAAGTTCATCAAGCGCGACTTCGCTTCGAGGACCAGTGAGTTCGTTCGCGTGCAGACCGCGCCAATTGGTCTGAGCGAATCCTTCAGCCTCGGCCACCTGCTTGGCGATGATCTTGTCCATTGACATCGATGACCCGAGAACGGCCGAGCCGATAAAAGGGACACCGGCAATTTCGAGCAGGCCCTGAAGGGTGCCGTCCTCGCCCATTGGTCCGTGCAGAAGGGGAAAGACCACAGAATCGGGGGTCAGGACTGAGAAGGGATCGACCGTCTCGCCAGAAATCTCTACCGCATCGCCAAAGGTTGAGACGTCAATCGAACACTTCACCCAGGCACCGTCGCGGGTGATGCCAATGGCAACGAGGTCGTAGCGATCGGGATCGGCGGCGGTAAGGACGTGGCGAGCGGTCACACGAGAGATGTCGTGCTCAGCAGATTGGCCGCCAAACAAGACGACAAGACGGGTGCGTTCCGGGCCATGCATGGGAGGAACCGTAGTTCGGCGACCGTCGACCCGATTGACGTCCCGTAGGGTGGCACCGTGGAATTTCGGGCCGTAGACATCGCCGCCGCCGTGGGCGGAACTCTTTCCGGGCCCGATGTCATCGTCGATGGCGCCAACTTCGACTCTCGCCTGATTCGACCCGGTCAACTTTTCATTCCCGTTCGTGGTGAGCGTGACGGCCACGACTTCATTGACGCAGCCCGACAGGGAGGAGCGACGGCGACGTTCAGTTCCCGGGGAGCCATCGACGGGCTGACCACGATCAAAGTCGCCGACGTCGAGGCGGCCTTTGGCGAGTTGGGGGCTGCTGCGCGGAGTCGTCTGCCGGATCGTGTCGCTGGTATCACCGGATCGGTCGGCAAGACCTCAAGTAAGGATCTTGCTGCGGCAATTCTGGCTCGTCGGTATGTCGCAACTGCTAACGAGAAAAGTTTCAATAACGAACTTGGTGTGCCACTCACGTTGGTGAACGCGTCGTCTGACACTGAAGTGACGGTTGTGGAAATGGGCGCACGCGGCGATGGTCATATTGCTGACCTGTGCGCGATCGCTCAGCCAACCGTTGCAATTGTGACGTCGATCGAATTGGCCCATTCGGAATTCATGGGTGGGCTTGATGACATCGCTCGAGCGAAGGGAGAACTTGTTGAAGCACTTCCTGCCCATGGTGTTGCACTGCTGAATGCCGACAATGCACGCGTTGTCGCGATGGCGCACCGCACCGCAGCGCGCACAATCACTTTTGGACTCTCGGGTGGCGACGTGCACGCCACTAACATCGTCATTGACGACGATCTTCTCGTGCGTTTTGATCTGCACTCCGAATGGGGAACCGCTCCGATCCGATTGGGCGTTCGTGGCGTTCATCACGTGGGTAACGCTCTCGCTGCAGCCGCACTTTCGTTGTTGTGGGATGTCTCCATGGCTGAAGTTGTGGACGGCCTTGAACAGGCTGTGCTTTCGCCCTGGCGCATGGAACTACATGTGTCGCATTCCGGTGCCCGTGTGTTGAACGATGCCTACAACGCCGGACCAGCTTCGATGGAAGCGGCGCTTCGTGCGGTGGCTACATTGCCGACAACTCGCCATCACGCAGTGCTGGGACCAATGGCGGAACTCGGAGACGAGAGCGCAGCGGCGCACAAGCATGTTGCGGCAGTGGCCTCTGAACTTGGTATTCGATTGATTGCGTTCGGTACTGATGACTACGGAAGCTCAGTTGCGCAAACAGTGATCACCATCGATGACGCGATCGCCGCACTCGGCGATCTGGGTGCACAGGATTCGGTTTTGGTAAAGGGCAGTCGTATCGCCGGGCTTGAACGCCTCGCCGCAGCGTTACTGACCGACTGAACAGTCACCGACGAAGAGTTTTTCGTAACGGCGTTCGTTCTTCCGGGGGACGAAGGTCGGCGAACCACGCGAGGAACAATGCGAACGCAGCACCGAAGTAGACGACGGTGTCTACGCTTGAGTAGCTCACGAGCCAGCCGGCGAGAAGTCCCGCGACCGGAACTGTTCCGCCAAAACACATCATCCACACCGCGCTCACTCGACCGCGGATTGAGTGGTCGAGTCGCGACTGGAAAATCGTCGAGAGCGATGTGACAACAACAAAATAAAAGAAGCCGAGCACAAAGCCGATGGGGAAGGCAGGTACTGGGCCCCTGATCGTGATGTAGGCGGCGAGCGAAACGCCGAAGAGTACAAATGAGACTCGAAGCACGCTTTCGATTTTGTAGCCAGCAAGAACGGTTCCTACCGACAGTGCCCCAATCACCGCACCGAGTCCGAAGGTGGCGTAGAGCAGGCCATACAGGGTCGATTTCGTTGAAACGCTCCACTCGACCGATGCAATTGCCGGGTAGAGGACGACAAACGGCATACAAATCATTGAGAACATGAAGACCGTGAGGACCGCGCGGAAGACCACGGGGTCTTGGCGCACATAACGGAAGCCGCCTACTAATCGGTCGAGTTTGCTTTCGCCGACTGTGCGCTCGAAGGTCGGGACCTTCACGTAGGTGATGCCGATCATGATGATCACGTAGGTCGCCGCATTGAAGACGAACACCCACGATGCGCCGATCCATACGTAGAGGACTGCGCCAATCGCAGGGCCTACGACGCGGGAGACATTCATACTCACGGAGTTCAGTGAAATTGCGCCCGTGAGATGCTCGCGTGGAACGAGTGAAGGTGTAACGGCAAGAAACACCGGGCCTTGCAGTGCAGCGCCAGTTCCAACTGCGAAGACCGCGAAGAGAAGCGCAACCTCGGAGAAGTCGGTGGTGCGCACGATCCATGCAATCGCGAGCGAACCGATCATTTGTTCAAGTGAGAGCCAGAAGATCAACTTCTTGCGGTTGAACATGTCGGCGATGATGCCGCCGAAGGTTGCAAAGAGGAGTTGGGGTACCAGGTTGCAGAAACCGACAAGGCTGACCAGCCATGCGCTTTTCGTAACGGTGTAGACGAACGCCGCAAGAATGACGTTCTGCATCCAGGTTCCGATGGTGGAACCCAGGCTGCTGAGCCACATCGTGCGGAAGTCGCGGTTCCGGAGGACAGCTCGAACGGCGCTGATCTCTTGGGTATCGAGGGCTCGGTCGCCATCAACGAGAACCTCCTCGGCTTCGCCGCGGAATTCCTCCTCAGATGTGAACTCGTGCTCCCTAGTCATTTGGAACGAACTTACGGCGAGGGAGGGGGGATTTACGAAACGATAAAGGAGAAAGGCTTGGATTCAGCGCTGTTGCACGGTGGCGGTCGCAGTCGCCCGTACAAGTTTGTCGTCCGGCGCACCTGGCAGGGCACGAGCGAAGAGATGCGGCACCCGTTTGGAAAGAGAGACCGTGACTGAACCGTCGTAGTTGATTGTGACATCGGGTCCTGACGAGAGGTTGTCGAGGATGCCTTTGGTGGCCAGAGCGTCGACTGCGACGAGCCAAACTCGTGACGGGTCAAGTTCGAAGCCCCGTCCCGATCGAAGAGCGGCCTCATCGAGCCCTGCGGTCGCAGCGTCATTCGCGGCGTCAGTTGCAGCAGCCAAGAGATCTTGTTGCCCAGCGCGAACGGCGGTGAGGTCAACGGTGATCGCCGCCAGCACAAACATAATGAGCACTGCGGCGGGCATGAGCATAAGCACAGTTCCGTTTTCACCCCGTAACCGGGGGTGAGAAAGATTCAGCATTTGGCGTCTCCTGGTATCCCGCTTCGAAACGGATCAATGACTTCACTTGCCGATGCGACTGCAGCGAATCCTTGACCGAAGCCCCCGATGATAGGAACTCGAAGTGCGTGGACTGGGTGGCGAACAGTGACCTTGACTCGGTTGCATCGCGACCAACCATGTTCGCCGACGTAGGAAATGGAAATCGAGGTAGCGCCTGCGCTCCGGCCATGACCAGAGATGGCTTGTTGTGCGGCTGACTCCGCACGGATTAGCGCTGTCTCTTCATTCGGAGCTTCGACGAATGTACGGACGGCTTCACGTGCGGCGCTTGTTGTTGACAGTTTGGCGTCAACAACACCCCATGCGTTAGCGATGACGAGCATGGCGATGACGAAAGTGAGAATTCCGAATGGAATGACCTCAATGCCACCGACCTGTCCTTGGTCGCCCCGAAGACAACGGTGCCTCATTGCATTTGCTCCACTCGAACTCGGACTGTTCGTTCAATTCTTGGGGCACCATTCCCTCTCAAGCTGTCCCAGAGAAAGCTGGGGGGACGGGCTCGAACCGTTACTGCAACGGTGTCCCATGTCGTCGTGGACCAGTCGAGCTCGATCCGACTTCCGAATGAACCAAGTTGAGAGCGAATAGTTGATTCGGCGCGGGATCGAGCTTCTTCGGGGATTGGCGATTCATCATGAGGTGTTCTGGCTCCCGCAACGAGTCGAGCTCCTTCGTAGACGGCACTCGTTGTTGCTGATCGCGCGTACAGCGCAATCAGCGTCTGTGTTGCGAAAAGTAAGAGGGAGAGGAATACGAGGAGTCCAGCAATGGTGGAAACAAGACCAGCCCCAGTTTCGGGGCCGGTCTTGTCTGAGCGGCGCGCTCGAATCTGGCTCACTCGGAACCGATCTGCATGATCTTTTCGTTTGTCGTTGCCTCAGTTGCCTTCCACATTTGTTGGAAGCCGATCCACATCGCTGCACCCAAAAAAGCCATGATCAGCACCGCTATCGCAGCAGAAATCACACCTTCACCGCGATCACCCTTCAATCGGCGACGCTTTGGTGAGGGAGCGGTGGAGCCGTTAGCGACGGATTCTTTGTGGATGTCTTGTTGCATTACTGCTCCTTGTTTGATGGTTGGGGATCCGAATGAGGAGTTGTGGCAATCGATCACGTGGTGGTGAAAAGGCGGAGTGCTTCTGTGAAAGGGACGGCGAGAAAAAGGAGACCAGGCACCAACGTCGCGACCGTGACGGGTATCCACACCTGCTGACTGCGCTTTTCGATGATTTCGACAAGGTCGCGATGGACCTCGGAACGAACCGCGCGAGCTTCTTGGGTAATCAGGTGTCCGAGGTCGCCAGCATCGCGATTCAACGCGAGGACACCAACGAGCCTTCCGACTGCGGGCACATCGGCGGTGGCGGCCCATTCTCGAAGAGCGGTGTTGTCATCGATTCCGTGTTGAATGCGAGTGAGCACTCGCTGGAGATCCTGTGCGACTGTTCCGGTTGAGCGCCTGGAAACACGCTGAAGGGCGGCGCCCAGCGAGTAACCCGCCGAGAGCATCATCCCGAGTTGTTCGCTGACAATCGGGAGTTCGAGGACAAGCGAGCGCTTCCAATCGTTTGAACGTCGTGAGAGTTGAGATTCAACAATCAGAAAGGCAAGAGTCGGCGCTCCTACGACAAGGAGAAGGAAGAAAGCAGTAGGAGGTGTGGTCGCAACAGCGACGAGGACCGCAGTGCAGAGTGCAGCAGTTGCCCAGCCGAGTTGCCGAAGGCGAAAAGCAGTGGAATCGAACGAACTATGAATCCGCTCAAGGCGGGCACCGAGTTCTTCGTTGACCCCGAAAATTTTTGCAACAGCGGCTCCGGCATCTCTGGCAAGTGGACCGAGAATCCGGAGGATTGCGTTGCCTTCGTCGGGTTCGGTGCGACGTGAGAGACCAAAGAGATAGGGGCGCACTCGTTCGATGAGTGGACGTCGTCGGAACCATCGCAACTGACCCAGAAGCAGCGTGAGGCCGAGCCAGGCGAACAGCAGTGCAAGAGCGATTGGCTGTTTCATCATGCGAACACCCGATTTTCTGTTGGCAGGCGCAACATCCGACCGGCCCAGCGCCAGCAAACGGCCATGATGACAAGAGCGCTAAACACTGCGAGTTGTCCGAGAGGTGTGGTGTATGCGCTCCGCCCGTTCCCGACTGCGACTCCGGCGGCGGCCATGCCGAGCGGAACGAGCAGCACGAAGCGCCGAGCGAAGCGAACGCCGGATTGACGGGCTCGAACGTCTTTGCGGTAGGCGACATCGTCACGGCGATCTTGTGCGAGATCTGCAAGTCGGCGATCGATCCCGGTTCCGCCGAGTTCATGCGCGATGAGTAACGTTTCACAGGTTGCGTCGCAGGTGGAGTCGGCGAGTTGATCGCGCAGCACACGAAGCGTCTTTTCAAAGTCGGTGGTGAGCATCCATTCGCGTTGCGCTGCGCTGAATGCTGGTCGCATGATCTCGGGACCAGCTTCGCCAACTTCGAAAAGTGCCTGCGGAAGCGAACGGCCGACTGAAGAGGTGAGGAGTCGAAGTTCTTCGATCATTCGCGGCCATGCGTCTTGCGCGATTGCGAGCCGATTTCGGCGACGCTGCCGATACGCCGCAAGTGGGAACGATGCTCCAAAGATTCCCGCGGTGATTGCGGGAAGGGGTGAGCCAAAGAGCGCAAGAGCGAGCAGGGCCCCGAGGAGGAACATCGAACTGATTGCAATCATGAACTCGCCTGGGCCAACAGATCCGAGACCGGCTTGGGTCATCCAGTCGGCGCTCGAGCGTCGGTTTCGCTTCGGCTCCGAACTTTTGGGGGCGGGGCCGACACCGGACCAACCGAGAACGCGGGCGGTGTAGAGGAGATGGACGCCATAGCCAGTTATTGACGCAAGGAGAAGCGCCGTCATCGGAGAACCGATCCAAGATCGCTTCCCGATGCTGCGAATGTGTTCGAAAGACGCTGCGGGAGCAGACCTGTCCAGATCAGCGGTTCGGAGGGTGACTGACGGGCGTAGAGATCGGTGACGGTGAATGCTCCGCTTGATCCGTCAACTAGTTGGTCCTCGACGGCGATGATTTCGCTTACCTGCGGGCCGTTCGGAGTTCGTTGACTAAACACCACGAGGTCAATCGCATCGGCGACAAGAGTTGTAAGCGCTCCGTGAGGGAGTGATCCTGCATCGGAAAGTTCGGCGAGAAACCTCAATCGCGAGAGCGCACCTCGAGCGTTTGCTGAGTGAATCGTCGTGTAGCCCTTGATGCCCGATGACAGCGTGAGGAGGAGTGGAAGTGCTTCTCTGTCGCGGACCTCTCCAACGACAGCGACATCAGGAGCCATGCGCAGAAACCCGGCCACGAGGCGGCGGAGATCGACAGCGGGTCGATCGGTGCGCGCGGCGCGCGTTTGCATACTCGCCACATTTGGGAGTGGCGCATCGACCTCGAAGACTTCCTCGGCGATGACAACACGTTTGGAAGGGTCAAGTTCGCCCAAACAGCACGATAAGAGGGTGGTCTTTCCGGATCCGGGTGCGCCGGCAAAGAGTGCTGTTGTGCCGCATCGAATCGCCGCAGCAAGGAAAGCCGCAGCGTTGTTGCTAAGGGTGTCGGTGGTGACGAGTTGATCGAGTCGCGTGAATGGCACGCCAGTGAAACGACGGATGTTGACCATGAGGTGGCCACCACGAGCAAGGTCGCCGTGGACGATGTGGAGTCGTGAGCCATCGTCAAGCTGAGCGTCTTGCAGACCCTCGGTGGCATCGAGTTTGCGATGGCTTGTCGAAGAGTCATCGAGGAGTTTGGTGAGCGTTCGGATGACATGTTCGTCGTCATGGAAGGTTTCATGGTGGTACCCGCTTGATCCACGATGACGCTTTACGAAGATTTCGGTGGGAGCGTTGATTTCGACCTCCCAGACGTCAGCGTCGTTGAGGAGATCAGTAAGCGGGCCGTAGAGGACAAGGTTTCGCCATGCGCGCGCGGCGAGGGTTTCCGGATTGGTGATCACAAGCGATCTGCGGCCGCGGAGAACATCGTCGTCCCAGCGCCGCAACTCATCGTCGATGAGGGCGCGTAACTGTTCGTGTCCGCCAGGATTCGAGAGATCGATGGCAGATTCCTTGGCGCGAGCTTGTACCGCTGTCTCGATATCGAGAAGTGGGGTGGTTCTCATGCAGTCCTCCCAAGGTGGCCCGGAATGATGGCAATAGGCGCGGTTTGAAATGACGGTCGCGGGTCGCGTGGTTCGATCTGCTGGAGGCGATCGGAGACTGCGGCAGTGATGGAGCCGAATGCTGATCGTGGGGGTGCAGTTCCGTCGTGAAGGAATGGTTCGAGATCGCGACGTAGCGGAACCATCACCGGTATCGGCAGCGAGTGTGATGGAACGGTCTCATCGAAGAGACGCAGAATCGTTCGTGAGAGTTCAGATCGGTGTCGAGTGGAACGCGGTGCTCCGAGAATGACCAGAAGAATTCGATCGGTCTCGACGCCAAGTTCTGCGAGTTCGCGCAGGGCATGAAGCGCTCGATTCAATCCGGTGATTCCGGCTCGAGCGGTGAGAACAACAAGGTCGGCATTTTTTGCCAGTTCTCGAGCCAGCAAATTGCGATCTTCGATGTCGATCGACCCGGTTGCGGATTCGCCTTCAAAGTCGGCATCGGAGTCGGCGACGACAAGGTCGAACGAGCGATGGATCGATGCCAATGCAGCCAGGGTCGTGCGGCGGCGGAGGGTGGACCAATCGCGATGTCGACGTAGTCCGGGGAGGACGTCATATCCGTGTCGAGGGCTAGACCAAAAGAAGCTTCGGACCTCGTCACTAGTTGGATTCGCAGTGCGATGGAGATCAACAAGTTCTTGGAGCCCGGGAACGACATCGCCGAGATCATGGAGAAGGGCTTGGTCTGCGTTGAGGCTCGCATCGATGAGGCCAACTCGAGTTGGGGTCGACTCGTGGCGTCTCGAGGGTTGCGCAGCGAGGTGTGATGCGATCGCCATAGCGGTGGTGGATGTTCCTGATCCGCCTGGACCGAGAACTGCGATGAGGCGCCCGGTTGGCGACGAGTCAACGGAGGTTTCAAGCGGGCGTACCCGTGATCGGTGATCAACCCCAATCGCGTGATCACGAAGGGCAGCGAGAAGGTGGTGCGGTGTGACCGGTTGGCTCAAGGTGTCGGCGGCACCGAGCGCCAGCCAATCTCGTCGAGGGGTGGAGTCGGTGATGACGATCGGAACGCATCCCGCATCTCGGGCAGTTTCGATGACGTCGCGGTCGACTCCGGTGCAGTCCTCTCCAAGCAGAACGGCGGAGAATCGACGATCAGAGTGAAGGCGCGAACGAACCTCATCGATGGAGACACATCGAATAAATTCAATAGGGAGCATTGATGAATTCGCCCAACGTCCGATGTCGGTCAACCAAGTTGTGCGTGGGCGGGCCACGCCTAAGACGACAAAGTGTTCGTCGCGCATCATCGACCTGCTGTTACGCGAGCGAGGGGGCCTGTTACCGCTGACCGGGTGCCAACGGTCTCGCCGGCAAGGGTGGACCTCACCACGGTGATTGACGCAACCTGCGCGGCATGAACCGCGTCGAGCAACTGGTCAGCAGATGTGAGGGCGAGAGTGACGATGAGCTTTCCGGAGGATCCGAGGCTGCCTGATTTCGCGTCGGTTACGCGAATGACGTTTGCGTCTCGAGCGAGAACGGTGGTGGTCGCGTCGCTGCCGGAACCGTACGTAGCCAAGACGTCAACTCGTTCGCCTGGTCGGAGGTCGCCGTTAAGGGCTCTATCGCGGTCGACTGGAAAGGAAAACTGACGTGTGGGTTCTGTTGGTCCTTCGGTGAGGACTGCACTGCGTTGAACGAGCTCTCCCTCTCCGATTGGAGCGAGGGCCACAGCACCGGCGAGCGCGTCGACCGAGAGAAACGAGCGGAGTAATTCAGCTGTGCGCGCATCGACAGATGTAGTCGCAAGCGTTGAACTATCGAGTCGTTCTCCGGCAGCAAGCGCTCGGCGGGATATGACGACTGATTGCTGTGGGGGGCTACCTGCTCCGGAGACGGCGAGGAATGCGGCAAGGGCGGCAGTGCTTACAAGGAGACCCCCGACAATTGTCCGACTATTTGGTTTCCGCGGGACTCGAATGTTCAATCGACGAAGCGTTGCGTGAGGAGTTTCTGACTGAACTTCAGGGGATGTTGTGTGGGAACGACGCATCTCGTTTGCTCTCCGGTCGTGTTACTTGTGGTGGGGGCCGCACGGTACGGAGAACGAGGTTGGGTGGGAAGAGGTCACTTGGCCCATTTCTTCAATCGGACTATTCGCGTACCTTCACGAGCCTGATGAGTGAAACGATCGACTGGATGAGCACCGCCGATGCAGCGGACTATCTCGGGGTGCAGCCGCGTACCCTCTACCGATTCATCGATGAGGGTCGCCTCCCGGCATACCGCTTTGGTCGCGTCATCCGTCTGAAGCGCGACGATGTCGATGTCTTTGTTCAGTCATGTCGAATTCCACCAGGAACGCTGATCGAAACTTCATCAATTGCATCAACGACCGCGTAGAACACACCGCTGTCGGGAGTAGTGAGCACGAGAAGCGAGCGGCTGAGGCTTCGCACGGTTCCTGAAATGTGATTGTTGCTGATCGCGACCGAGAGTCGATCGTCACGATCGATTCGTGACGCCAGAAGGGTGGGCCACGAGTGCGAAGTCTGAGGTGCGCCGTCACCGTCGAGATGCAGACGAGTGGCGCTCCGTACCGACGAAATTGAGGATGTGCGAACCAGGGTGGTGACTGATGAACTCGTGGCGAGCTCTATTCCCCCGGGCCCCACGGTGATGATGGTTCCGCGGCGTTCGCTTCCATTTTTTGTTGTGAGCGCCACAAATGCATTGCATTCAGCGAGGTTGGCTAACAGCCCAATCAGCGTTGCATCCTCGCCTCGGTGCCGATGGAGTGCGCCGAATCCAGCTCGAGATCGGGAGGAATCGGCGCTGCGGGCGGAGTCAAGCAACTGGCGAAGGGCGGGATCGGTGACGGCGTCCACCTCGCGATCATGCAGGATGGGCTTCCGTGGGGGATGAGTCGTCCGACCCTTCTAGGATTACGAGTCAGATGCCCAGCACAACCGTCAACGTCCATGTTCCCGGCAACCACCTGATGACCGGTCTTCTCGGTCAGCGTGACGAGTTGCTTCTACTTATTGAAGATGCCTTTCCCGATGCAGACGTTCACGTGCGTGGCAACGAGATTACGGTGTCGGGCGACCAAGCCGGAACGGTGGGCAAGTTGTTTGAAGAACTTGTCGTTCTTCTCCAGCAGGGTCAGGTTCTTGAGCCCGTATCAGTTCGCCGCAGTATTGAAATGGTGAAAGCCGACGAGCGTCCGAGCGAAGTGCTCAGCACCGATGTGTTGCGCAGTGCTCGTGGTCGCATGGTGCGCCCCAAGACCAGCGGACAAAAGCGCTACATCGACGCAAT
>SYBH01000063.1 GCA_005787345.1 Actinomycetota bacterium | reverse complement strand
ATGGTCGCCGGATTCGAATTGGCGAGAATGACCCGGTAACCCTCGCTCCTCAACACGCGACATGCTTGAGTTCCGGAGTAGTCAAACTCACATGCTTGTCCGATGACAATCGGGCCCGAGCCAATCAGCAGAATGCTTTCGATGTCAGTACGGCGCGGCATTAGTTGGTTCCCTTCACGGAATCCATCAGTTCATCGAACATGGTGAACAAGTAGGCAGCGTCGTGCGGACCTGGCCCCGCCTCGGGGTGGTACTGCACACTGAACGCAGGAATGTCGAGACTGCGGAGACCTTCGACCACACCATCGTTGAGATTTCGATGCGTGACTTCAACCTTTGGCCCGATTGAACCGTCGTCAACTGCATAGTTGTGGTTCTGGCTCGTGATCTCGACTGTTCCGGTATCGAGTCGACATACAGGATGGTTGCCGCCGTGATGACCGAACGGCAGTTTGTAGGTGTCGGCCCCAAGAGCGGTTGCCAGCAACTGATGCCCGAGGCAGATGCCAAAGATCGGAACCTCGCCTAGCAATCCATCGATGATTTGCGGGGCACCAACCACTGCTGCGGGATCACCAGGACCATTCGAGAGAAACACGCCATCGGGATTGCGCGCGAGGACCTCGGATGCTGGTGTGTCGGCAGGAACAACTTCGACCGTTGCGATGCCCGAGAGATGACGAAGGATCGTGGTCTTGATGCCAAAGTCGTAGGCCACGACTCGCTTAGGGGTTCGACCATTGGTGCCAGTGAATGCGAACTCGTACGGCGATGCGCAGGTCACCAAGCTGACGAGATCGACACCACTGGTTCCGTGCTCTGCTTTCGCTGCGGCAAGAAGCGTTGACTCAGATGCGGTGCCAAACGCACCGGGCATCGCACCCAGGTCGCGGATGTGACGCGTGAGTCGACGAGTGTCGATGCCTGCAATGCCAGGGACACCAGCCTTCTGGAGGAACGACTCGAAATCACCTTCGGCGCGCCAGTTGCTGCGACGGCGGGCCATGTCACGAATGATGATGCCCCGTGTGAACGGTCGACGCGATTCGTTGTCGAATGCAGTAACCCCGTAGTTGCCAATATGCGGATAGGTGAACGTAATGAGCTGACCGGCATAGGAAGGGTCGGTAATGATCTCCTGATAGCCCGTAAGTGCTGTATTGAAGACAACCTCACCTGACGTGATGCCATCGTCGCGTCGGGCGCCAATCGCTTCACCTTCAAAAACAGTGCCGTCGGCAAGAACCAACAGCGCTTCTTCGATACCGCTCATCGTTGTGCCTCTCCGTCGAACACGGTCGGGACGCCACACAAAAGCGTGTAGCGAACCTTGCCGCGCACGACGCGCCCTGCATAGGGAGTGTTATCGGATTTACTTGCAAGTGCTGCAGGGTCGACGGTCCATTCGAGCGCCGGATCGAAAATCACGAGATGCGCGGGCGCGTCAGCTTCGATCGTTCGGCCGTGAATGTCATTGATGCGAGCGATTGCCGCTGGATTCCAGGACATCTTCGCCATGAACTCGGTCATGGTGAGGATTCCGGATTCGACCAACTCAGTGATTCCGAGCGCAAGCGCAGTTTCGAGCCCGAGCATTCCGCACGGAGCGTGATCGAAAGGAGCTTCTTTGACGTCGGCAGTGTGCGGAGCATGATCGGTGGCGATGGCGTCGATCGTGCCGTCGGCAAGACCCGCCTTCACCGCTGCGACATCTTCTGCGCTACGCAAAGGAGGATTTACTTTGAATACTGGGTCGTACGAGGCAACTTCAGCATGGGTGAGCGTGAAGTGATGTGGGGTAGCTTCAGCGGTGACATTGAGGCCACGGGCCTTTGCGTCGCGTACCAAAGCGACTGCCCCAGCGGTTGACAGGTGCTGAAAGTGCACTGCCATACCCGTAAGCCGAGAAAGTGCGATGTCGCGGAACACCATGAGTTCCTCGGCTTCGGCAGGAATACCGGGAATACCGAGACGGCTCGACCACTCGCCTTCATGCATGTGACCGCCGTGGCTGAGGGCCTCGACCTCGCAGTGTTGGGCGAGCACAACAGACTCAGGCAAACCTGAGGCGTATTCGAGCGCCCGACGCATGAGGCGGTCGTCCTGCACGCCGCAGCCATCATCGGTGAAGATGCGAACACCCGCCGCAGCCAGTTCGGCCATGGGTGAAAGAGCATCACCTTCGCGACCGATTGTGATGGAGCCTGAGGAGCGAACGTCGCAAAGGCCCGCCGCGATCCCTGCATCGAGTACCTGGCGAACGACCGCCACCGAATCAATGGTTGGTTCAGTGTTCGGCATTGCGACAATTGCGGTGTATCCACCAAGTGCCGCGGCCCGGCTACCAGTTTCAATCGTTTCGGCTTCTTCGCGACCTGGTTCGCGCAAGTGGGTGTGAATGTCGACGAACCCAGGAGCAACTACGCATCCGATGGCGTCGATGACTGGGGCATTGTTCAGACCAAGAGCGTTGAGATCGAGTGCAGTTCCGACTGCAGCGATTGTTCCGTCGGGTCGAACTGCAACATCGGCGATTCGTTCACCGGTGCGGTCGACAACGAGACCGCCAGAGATGATCCATCCTGCTGACTCGGACACTGTTGCCTTTCGATCGTTTGCGTTCAGTTGTTCAGACATCGACTTCGCCTCCCCATGTGGTTCCACTTCCGAGAAGCAGGAACAGGACCGCCATGCGAACAGCCACACCGTTGCGGACCTGATCGACGATCACGGTGTTGGGGTGGTCAGCCACCGCTGCATCGATT
>SYBH01000062.1 GCA_005787345.1 Actinomycetota bacterium | reverse complement strand
GGGCGCACGTCCGATCGCGCTTATGGACCCGCTTCGTTTTGGTCCGCTCGATGACCCTCGCAGTCGCTGGATTGCCGAAGGCGTCATCAGCGGCGTATCCGGTTACGGCAACTCGGTGGGCGTTCCCACCATCGGCGGCGAAATCGTGTTCGATGCCACTTACACCGGCAATCCACTCGTCAACGTGCTGTGCCTCGGGGTTCTGCCCACCGAACGCCTGGTGCTCGGACAAGCCACCGGCGTCGGCAACCTTGCCGTTTTGCTGGGTTCCAGCACCGGTCGCGACGGCATCGGCGGCGTGAGCGTTCTCGCTTCCGCCGGTTTCTCCGACGAAGAAACCGATGCGGAAAAGCGTCCTTCGGTGCAGGTTGGCGATCCCTACGAAGAGAAGCGCCTCATCGAGGCTTGTCTCGAACTTCTTGACGCTGGTCTCGTTGTGGGTATTCAAGATCTCGGTGGCGCAGGTCTTGCGTGTGCCACAAGCGAAACCGCTAGCCGCGGTGGCATGGGCATGGATGTTGACGTCAACGCTATTCCTCGGCGCGAAGCAGGCATGGAGCCGTTCGAGGTCATGACCTCGGAAAGCCAAGAACGAATGCTTGCCATTGTCGAGCCCGCCGACCTCGATCAGGTGCTCGAAATTTGTGCGCGCTGGGAAGTTCGTTCCTCCGTTATCGGCATTGTCACAGATGGCCCCGCCACTGGACATCCCGAGGGCGGTCGCCTCCGCATTCGTGACGGTTTCGATGGCGAAGTCCTTTGCGATATTCCCGCAGCGTCACTGCACGAAGATGCGCCGCTCTACAACCGTCCGATGGCTGCGCCGGCAATCTTTGATGCTGCGACTCGCACGATGGGCACCGAACCTGCTCCGGAGTCAGTCGACACCGCAGCGGAATTACTCGAACTCCTTGCCGATGCGCGATGGGTCTTCTCGCAGTACGACCATCAGTTGTTCCTCAACACCGTTGAAGGTCCCGGTGGCGATGCTGCAGTGCTTCGTTTGAAGCATCCGACTTCCGGCGTCGACACTGGTCGTGGCATTGCGCTCACCACCGATGGCAATCATCGCTGGTGTGCGGTCGATCCCCGCCAGGGCACGGCACTCACGGTCGCTGAATCGTTGTTGAATCTCGCGTGCGTTGGCGCTCGCCCGCTTGCGGTCGTGAATTGTTTGAACTTTGGTAACCCTGAACATCCCGAAGTGATGTGGCAGTTATCGGAAGCAATCGACGGAATGTCCGAGGCTTGCGTGGCCTTCGATACACCAGTTATCGGGGGGAACGTCAGTCTTTATAACGAATCCCAGGGTACCGACATCGACCCAACTCCGGTTGTGGGCATGCTCGGCGTGATCGATTCACTCGATCGTCGTCCGCCTGGTGTTGGTCTGATTGAGCAGGGCCGCCTCATGCTCATCGGTGTCACCCAGCCTGAAGTTTCCGGTTCTCGTTGGGCGCGCGCTCGTGGTCATCGCGGCGGAACTCTTCCCACCCTCGATCCCGTGCTTCATCTCAAAGTTGCCGACGTTGTTCGCCAACTTGTGATCGGTAATGTCGTTGCGGGCATTCACGATGTTTCCGGTGGTGGCCTCGGTGTTGCACTTGCCGAGATGGCAGCGAAGTCGGGCATTGGCGTTTCGGTTGCTCGCGTTGCGAATGCCGCTGAACTTTTTGCCGAGGGTCCATCGCGTGTTGTGGTGTGTGTCGACCCTGAATCGATGGGCATTGTCGAAAACATCTGCGAACAGGCCGGTGTTCCCGTTTCGCGTATCGGTGTTGCCGGTGGCGGTCGTTTTAGCGTGAAGGGTCTTGTTGATCTTCCGCTTTCGGAAGTTGTCGATGCTTGGACCAATCACATTCCGTCTGCTCTTGGTGCCGGAACGGCGCAGGACTGAAACATGGAAACTGATTGCGTGAACCCTGATGACGACACACCGAAAGAAGCATGTGGTGTCTTCGGTGTGTACGCACCCGACCAAGCGGTGTCACATCTCACGTATTTAGGTTTGTATGCGTTGCAACATCGTGGTCAGGAAGCTGCGGGCATGGCCGTCAGCGACGGTTCCACGGTCACTATTGTCAAGGACACGGGCCTTGTGTCGAACGCGTTCGATGATCGAACACTCGCTGCGCTCACTGGTCATCTTGCAATCGGACACACTCGCTATTCCACGACTGGTTCAAGTGTGTGGCACAACGCGCAGCCGGTATACCGCAATGTCGGTGCGCACACCGTTGCAATCGCGCACAACGGCAATCTCGTAAACACCGCCGAACTCGCCGATGAACTGGGAATGCTTCCAGGCACCGTGAGCTCTGACAGTGATGTCATGGCGGAACTCCTCGCCTCGGAACTCGCGAAAAACCCCGACGAAAGTTCTGACCATCGTGCACTTGAGCGCGCGATGCAGGCGATTCTTCCTCGTCTAAAGGGCGCGTTCTCGGTTGTAGTCATGGACGAAGGCCATGTCATTGGCGTGCGCGACCCCAACGGGTTCCGCCCGCTTTGTCTTGGCAAGCTCGATAGCGGTTGGGTACTCGCCTCGGAAAGCCCTGCACTCGATGTTGTTGGTGCGCATTTGGTCCGTGAACTTGAACCAGGCGAGATGATCGTCATCGATGCCACCGGTTACCGCGCCGTTCGAGTTTTTGAACAGGCGCTGGTCGACCCGAAACTCTGCTTGTTCGAGTTCGTCTACTTCGCTCGACCCGACACGCGCCTTTATGGTCAGAGCGTGCATCAAGCACGTGTTCGTATGGGCGAACAACTTGCCGAACAAGCGCCAGTTGAAGCCGATTTGGTGATGGGTGTTCCCGAATCGGGCATTCCTGCGGCTGAGGGGTACGCACGTAAATCGGGGATTCCCTTCGGTCAAGGCCTCGTGAAGAACCGTTACATCGGCCGCACCTTCATCGCTCCGAATCAGGAAATGCGCGCTCTCGGTGTGCGGATGAAACTGAATCCGTTGCGCGACAACATTGCTGGTCGGCGACTCATCGTGGTTGACGATTCCATCGTTCGTGGCACCACAACTCGCGCCATGGTTTCGATGCTGCGCGAAGCCGGCGCTGCCGAAATTCATATGCGCGTGTCGTCACCGCCCTACAAGTGGCCGTGTTTCTACGGTATGGATACTGGCACTCGCGGGGAACTTCTCGCCGCAAATATGAGCGTCGACGAAATCCGTGAATACCTGAATGTCGATTCGCTTTCCTATCTTGCGCTTGATCGATTGGTGTCGGCTACTGGTGCTGTCGGCGCAGGATTCTGCGACGCGTGTTTGACCGGCAACTATCCCGTCGAGATTCCCGTGGAACTTGGTAAGCACATTCTCGAACTTCCATCGGAAGCATCAACGAACACGACGGGTCCTGTCGACACACTCGAGGTTGCGCCCACGCTTCCGGCACAAGACGCGCTTTCCTTCACCTCATCGGAAGAGATCGATGGCTAACGACGCAACGCAGGGCGAAACCTATGCCGGTGCTGGTGTCAGCATCGACGCCGGCGAAGAAGCAGTGGATCGCATCAAGTCGCACGTTCGCTCAACCTTTCGACCCGAAGTCATTGGCGACATTGGCGGCTTCGGCGGACTCTTTGCCCTTGATTTGGCTCGCTACAAGAAGCCCGTACTCGTTTCCTCAACCGACGGTGTCGGCACCAAAGCCCTCGTTGCTCAGGCAACGGGCCGCTTCACCACAATCGGTGTCGATCTCGTTGCGATGTGTGTCGACGATCTCGTCTGTCAGGGTGCTGAACCACTGTTTTTTCTTGATTACATCGCCGTAGGTCGGCTCGACCCCGACCACATCGATCAACTCGTTGAAGGCGTGGCCGACGGTTGTCGCCAAGCCGGCTGTGCACTCGTTGGCGGCGAGATGGCCGAACACCCCGGCGCAATGAAAGCGGGGGAGTTTGATCTCGTCGGCTTTGCGGTGGGAATTGCTGATCGCGACGCGCTGATTACCGGCGCCAAAATTTCTGCCGGTGACGTCCTCATCGGACTTCCTTCGCAGAATCTTCGTTCCAACGGTTTCTCATTGGCTCGCCGTGTGCTTCTTGAACGTGCCCAGCTTCCCCTCGATGGTCCGGCCTACGACGGTGCGCATCACTCGCTTGCTGACGAACTGCTTGCCCCTTCGGTGATCTTCTCGCCGGCAATCGCTGCGTTGCAGAAGGCAGTCGATGTCCGCGGTGTCGCCCACATCACTGGTGGTGGTCTTCCCGGCAATCTCAATCGTGTACTTCCACACGGAACAGCTGCCGAGGTCACGTGGGGTACTTGGGACGTTCCGCCGATCTTCAACGAAATCCAGCGTTTGGGTTCTGTAGCTGACGATGAAATGGCGCGCGTGTTCAACATGGGTGTCGGAATGGTCGTCGTGGTGCCCGAATCGGATTCCTTCAAGGCTCTCGATGTTGCTCGTACTGCTGGACATCGGGCCACCGTGATCGGGCGCATTGTCGAAGGCGATGGCACCGTCCGCATCGTCTGACTCTTTCGAAACCGCCCCCGTCGCAGGCCGCAGAACGGTAGGTTCCTGAGAATGAGTGACGAGACGAAACAGCAACTGATCGATCACCTTCTTCGCTATTCAGTCCGAACCGGAGACTTCACACTGAAGTCAGGCAAGAAAAGCTCATGGTTCATCGATTCGAAGCAGACCGCGTGTCGCCCTGATGGATTGCTGCTTGTGGCCGATCTCGCGCTCGACCTGATCCCCGACGATGTCACTGCGATCGGCGGCCTCACGGTGGGTGCCGATCCGGTGGCCTACGGCATCGCCGCGGTTGCGGCGACTCGTGGCCGCTCGCTCAAGTCCTTCACCATTCGCAAAGAAGCCAAGGATCACGGCGTTGCTGGTCGTCTCGCCGGCCCTCTTGAACCGGGCGACAAGTGCATAATCACCGATGACACCGTCACCCGTGGCACCTCACCCATGGAAGCAGTGCACGTTGCTCGTGAACTCGGTGCGGAACCGGTCATGGTGATGGTCGTGGTGGACCGAGGCGGCACCTGCCAGGCCATGGCCGAAGCCGAAGGGCTTGCGTTCCGGGCGCTGGTGACCGCTCCCGAACTTGGGTTCCCCTACGAAGGCGCTTGACCGTTCGAAATCGGGCAACTTTGGGGGGGCCAGGATCCCGACTTGGGGACGGCATAGGCCTGACGGGTAGCGTCTCGGCCCTATGGCTGACTCAACTACCGCCGCTTTCAGCATCCGCCTTCGCGTCCGACTGGGTAATGAACCCGGTGCACTCGGTCGTCTCGCCACCGCTATTGGTTCGGTAGGCGGAAACATTTGGTCCCTCGAAGGATTCGAGGCCAAGAAGGAGTCGCTTGACGAAGACGTCGTCGTCAACTGTTCAAACGAAGCCCATCAGCAGCAAGTGCTCGACGCTGTTCGCAGCGTTTCGGGAATTGAGCTTCTCGAATGGGAAGACCGAACCTTTGCGCTGCACGCCGGCGGCAAGATCCATGTCATTAGCCAGATTCCCGTGAACGATCGCGATGATCTCTCGATGGCCTACACGCCGGGCGTTGCCCGCGTGTGTTCGGCAATCGAGAAGGATCCGATGCTTTCCCATGACCTCACGATCCGCAAGAACACCGTTGCCATTGTGAGTGACGGCACCGCGGTCCTTGGTCTAGGCGACATTGGTCCGCTCGGCGCGATGCCTGTTATGGAAGGTAAAGCCCTCCTGTTTAAGGAATTTGCGGGCGTCGATGGTTTCCCGATCTGTCTCGACACGAAAGATCCTGAAGAGATCATTCGTACTGTCGTGAACATCGCTCCGTCGTTCGGCGGCATCAATCTTGAAGACATTGCCGCTCCGGCGTGTTTCGAGGTCGAAGATCGCCTCAAGGAACTTCTCGACATTCCGGTGTTCCATGATGATCAGCACGGCACCGCAGTCGTGACGCTTGCGGCGCTTATGAACGCACTGAAGATCGTAAACAAGAAGATGGAAGATCTCACGGTCGTCATCGCAGGTGTTGGCGCTGCTGGTGTCGCTATCTCGAAGATCCTCATGAATGCCGGCGTACGCAACATCATTGGTGTTGATCGCGAGGGCGCTGTTTACAACGGCCGCGGCAACCTCAACGTGGCCAAGCAGTGGTTTGCTGAAAACACGAACCCTGAAGGCCGTAAGGGGTCACTGGCCGACATCATGCCGGGCTCCGACGTGTTCATCGGCGTGAGCGGCCCGAACCTGATTAATCGTCAAGACGTCCTTACGATGGCGAAGGATCCAATCGTCTTCGCCATGGCAAACCCCGATCCAGAGATTCGGCCGGAAGAGGCCGAAGGTTGTGTTGCCGTTATGGCAACAGGCCGAAGCGATTTCCCGAATCAGATCAACAATGTTCTTGCGTTCCCCGGGTTGTTCCGTGGCGCGCTCGATGCCGGGGCAACACAGATCACCGAGAACATGAAGGTTGCCGCTGCGTACGCCATTGCAAACGCTGTGAGCCCTGAAGAACTCTCTCCTGATCACGTCATCCCTTCGGTGTTCGACAAGCGCATTGCTCCGCTTGTTGCGGCGGCTGCTGCTGAAGCTGCAGTACGCGACGGCGTCATCCGAAAGCGCTGAACATCGTGTCGCGGTTTGACGCGATCACATTCGATTTCTGGGACACGCTCGTTCGAGCTGATACTGCGGCGACCCGCGTGCGCCGGCGTCTTGCAATCGCAGAGGTCCTCGAATCACACGGACTCCCAGCAGAGCACGATGAGATTGACGCCTCCTTCGACGAAGCCTGGAAGCGCTTCGATGCGTCATGGGGACTCGGCGAGCAATTCACCGGTCTTCACGCCGCCGAAACAGTGCTCGATGCTCTTGGCCATACCGACGATGAGCAGGTGCGTATTCGCGTGATTGACGCGTACTTGTCGGCGCCGAGCACGATGCAACTCAGTCTCACTGACAACTTGGAGTCAACCTTGCGAGTGCTGAAGGACGCAGGACTTCGCATCGGTATCGTTTGCGATGTTGGTCTCACGCCATCGCCTGTTCTGCGTGACTATCTCGAAGGTCACGGCATCTTGCAACTGTTCGATCACTGGTCGTTCTCTGATGAAGTCGGCGTGTACAAACCTGATGTGGCGATCTTCGAACACGCGCTTGCGGGCTTAGGCGGGATTGATCCAACGCGTGCAGCCCATATCGGCGATCTTCGCCGCACCGATATTGCTGGAGCTAAGGGGATGGGAATGTTGGCGTTGCGCTACCGAGGCGTGACCGACGACGATCCCGATCACGGGCCAGAAGGCGACGTCGTCATTGACGACCACGCCGAAGTTCCCGCCGCTTTGGGCATCTAGCCCGAATTCGCCATTCGTTTCGCGGGACGGCCCTTAGTCGGCTGTGCCACAGTTGGGCTCCACACCGCTTCTAGGGGGAACTCACGTGGCACTTGATCCGCAGGCAAAGTTCATTCTTGATCTCATGGCTGATTCCGGCTTTACGTTTGAAGGGGCGACCCCCGAGGAACTCCGCGAACGCATGGGCGTGACTGCGATGCCGAGCCCAATTGAATTGGCGAGCATCACTGACCGCACCATTCCTGGTCCCGGTGGCGACATCCCCGTTCGCATCTATCGACCGAGTAACGACGCTGGCCTTCCCGTGACCGTGTTCTTCCATGGAGGCGGTTGGGTCATTGGTGATCTTGAATCGCACGACCATTGCTGTCGCACGATTGCGTCGAAGGCCGATTGTGTCGTCGTTGCGGTCGATTATCGCCTCGCTCCCGAGGCCAAGTTCCCCGCAGCGATCGACGATGCGTGGGCGGCAACCGAATGGGTTGCAACCCATGGTGATGAACTCAACGTCGACACCTCACGTCTCGCCGTTGCTGGCGACAGTGCCGGTGGCAACCTTGCTGCGGTTGTCGCCAACATTTCTCGTGATCACGAGCATGTCGAAGTCATTCAGCAAGCGCTGTTGTATCCGGTCACCGATGGAACCTGTGATCGTCCTTCGATGACAGAAAACGCTGAGGGCTACATGCTCACTCGTACTGCCATGGATTGGTTCCACAATCACTACACCGTCACGGTGGAAGACCTCAGCGATCCTCGCTACTCACCGATCCTTTCGGACCTCGCTGGCGCCCCGCCGGCGGTTGTTGTCACTGCCGGATTCGATCCGCTTCGCGACCAGGGCAACGCTTACGCCGCCAAACTGGTTGAAGCAGGCGTCGACGTTGACCTTGTCGAATATGAAGGTATGTTCCACGGGTTCTTCTCGATGGACGCTGCCATCGACGTTGCTTCTGAAGCGCAGGATCAGGTTGCTGCGGCCTTAAGGGACGCCTTCGCTCGCTGAGCGCCATTTCAAGAACGAAATGCAAAAGGCCCGGGCGCAGAGCCCGGGCCTTTTCACTGTGGTCGGGACCGGCGTCGATCCGGTGACCTACCGCTTTTCAGGCGGCCGCTCTGCCAACTGAGCTACCCGACCGTGGAGACGATGTCTCCGTCCCTGACGCCCCGGCGAACCGGTGCGGCAGTTGGCGGTCCCGACGGGATTTGAACCCGCGACCTCCGGCTTGACAGGCCGGCGTGCACTCCAAACTGCACCACGGGACCAGAAACTGCTGCGTACCCCCAACGGGATTCGAACCCGTGTTACCTGCGTGAAAGGCAGGCGTCCTAGGCCGCTGGACGATGGGGGCTCTTGCGCCGCTAGGGCTTGCAGACCATAGCAGGACCCTCAGCGTGGGCCCCAATGCTGGACTGCACCCGGATCAGGCGGTGCGAGCAAGAGCGTCGACGACCATGCCCACGAACACTCCGAGGAACTCATAGAGCGCCCATGCTGGGAGTTCCGGGTCGTCGGGTTCCAACTGAGGGAACCCGTCCTCGCTCACATCGAGGCGAGTGCCGAGAACAAGCCGGACGGTATTGAGCCCGATCATCCAGGTCTCGAGTGTCGCCCGATCAAGCTCGGCATCGTTTGCGCTAGCCGCCACGCGTTCGAGGGCTTCGCGTCGAGTGCGGAGGAGATCGCTTTGGACAAGGTCTCGATAGGCCTCGTTCACCGATTCGTCAGACGTATGCGCAACGGGGAAGACACGGCGAAGCATCGGGTCTCGGTTGGGAGCGCCTTCGTCATCGAGGGCACCAAGAACGTCTTCGCATACTGCGGCGATGACTTCGCGTAAGTCGTCTCGCAGGTTGATGATGAATCGGTCTGGCCCTTTGCTTTGAATGGTGCGCTTGAATCCGAAGGCCATGTCAGTCCTGTTGCATGGTGGCCCAAAGACCATGTTCGTGCAGACGGAAAACATCGAGTTCTGCTTTTTCTTTCGAACCATTTGAAACGACAGCGCGACCTTTTTCATGAACGTCAAGCATTAGTGACTCTGCCTTGTCGCGGCTGTAGCCAAAAACTTTCTGCAAGACGTAAGTCACGTACGACATGAGATTGATCGGGTCGTTCCACACAAGAACGATCCACGGTCGATCAACGTCGAGATTTGTGTCTATCGATGGTTCATCAATTTCAATTGGTGCAACATCGGCGGCCTTTGGTTGTGTCATGACGTCGTCGAGAGTGATTCGGTTGCATCGGACTCAACTGGGCGCGCAACGAGAGAAAGGTCAAACGCCAAAGCAGAAATCCACACGATGACACTGCCCAAAACATGAAGAAGTACAAGGCCGGGCGGAACTCCGTTGAAGTACTGAACGTAACCAATTGTTCCTTGAACAAGGATCGCAGCAACGAGGTATTTGGCACGCCGATCAACGTTCACTGGCGCGCCAGATCTATGAAGCGCAAACAGTGCTGCGATGGTGAGTGCGAGAAACACCCAAACGGTGACGCTATGCAATCGGACAACACTTCCGATATCGAAGGAAAGTCGGGGGACCGTTTCGTCACCACCGTGAGGGCCGGTGCCGGTCACGATTGTTCCCGTGAATAACGTCAATGCAGCAATGATGACAATGATTCGGCTGAGAACGCGCACGTTGCGCGGAACTACGGGTAGGGCAGGTGCTTGCGCGTACTTTGAACGCTCATGAAGAACAAATGCATTCCAAATCAACACCATTGAGACAAGGAAGTGTGCGATCACGAAAGGCGGGTGAAGTTCGAAGAGCACCGTGAGCCCGCCAAGAATGATTTGCCCAATGACTCCGGCGACGAGACCAAGTGAAAGCCATGTGAGATCGCGACGACGTGGTGTGCGTACAAGCGAACCAAGCACCGCGAGAATGACGGCCACGGAGACGAAACCGGTGACTGTGCGGTTTACGAACTCAATCATGGCGTGGTACTCGAGGGGCGCGACGAGCTGGTCTTCTTCGCAGGTTGGCCAATCGGAGCATCCCAGACCCGAACCAGTCAGACGAACAGCAGCGCCGCTGATGGTGATGAACACCTGCGCGAACAGGGCCACGAGGGTGATGCGGCGATAGGCCCGAGGGGAGAGTCGTGGCAAACGCACGGTGTCGATCGTACGGGAGTGAACGCAAACTCCCCCACATCGCCGGTCGTCACCACCGATGATTCTGACGAAGCAGGGCCGCGATTGTCCGCGTCTGGATCCGCCGCCCTAGCATCGGCCCCGATGGAATCGGTCGCGCAACCACCCCTCGCAGCGCGACTGCGGGGGTACGTCGCCCTCACAAAACCCCGCATCATTGAGCTTCTGCTCATCACGACCGTGCCAACGATGATCGTGGCCGAGCGTGGTCTGCCGTCATGGTGGCTCATGGTGGCAACCGTGGTGGGTGGAACCGGCGCGGCCGGTGGCGCTAACGCCATCAACATGTACGTCGACCGGGACATCGATGCACTGATGCGCCGAACCCGCAATCGTCCGTTGGTGACCGGGCTGATTCAGCCCCGCAATGGCCTCATTTTTGCTATCGGCCTCGAGGCTTTGGCCTTTGTGTGGCTTTGGGCCTTTGTGAACCTTCTCAGCGCTGTTCTCGCCGTAGCGGCCTGCCTCTTCTACGTCTTCATCTACACGCTGTGGCTGAAGCGCAGATCGACGAGCAACATCGTCATCGGCGGCGCAGCAGGTGCGGCCCCGGTGCTTATCGGCTGGTCGGCAGTCACCGACTCCCTTGCCTGGGCCCCGCTTTTGCTCTTCGCCATCATCTTCTTCTGGACGCCACCTCATTTCTGGGCTCTGGCGATTCGCTATGAAGAGGACTACACGGCTGCCGATGTCCCGATGCTTCCTTCAGTGGTTTCTCGTCACGAAACCGCTGTCCGGATCCTCGTGTACACCCTCATTGTCTGGGCCCTGACGATTGCCTTCATTCCTGTTGGTGAAATGGGCTGGATCTATGGGGTACTTGCCGTGGGTTTGGGCGGATTTTTCACCTATTTGTCTTTGCAATTACTGCGCGATCCGACCACTGCGCGAGCGATGCGACTCTTTACGTTCTCGATTACCTGGGTGACGCTGCTTTTCGCCGGAATGGCGCTCGATCAACTGGTTCGATCCGGCCTCTGAGGTCGAGGGCCGTGGCCTTCTTCCCAGTCCCGGAAGAATCCGGACGTTGGTTTTCAATCAGGCATGCGGGCGTGTGTAGGGTGAGATCCGTCCCGCCCTTGATCCGGAGGGTTCCCCCTTCGGTCGAGACCGGCCCATGCCGGCCCGAGTGTGCACGCTCGTACGAGGTCCTTACAGAATATGGCTCTAACCGACACCCGACCGGAAACCGGCACCGACGTAACTTCGGTCGCTCCATCGGTCGTACCCAGTCCGCTCACGATCTTCGGATCCGGTGATCACAAGGCCGTTGGCACGTTTTACGTGTTGGCCGCGTTGGTCTTCGGAATCGCTGGTTGGATCGCAACAGCTCTTGCCTCAGCGCACATTATTGGGTCAGGTTCATTCCTGAGCGAGACGGTAGGCACGCAGGTACTTCAGACCTCCAAGATTGGCCTGATTTTGCTGGTTATTGTGCCGCTCTTCCTTGGGCTTGCTACCTACATCGTTCCGTTGCAGGTTGGTGCGAGCACCGTTGCATTCCCCCGCGCTGCAGCAGCAGCGATGTGGACATGGTTGCTTTCGTCCGGCGTGTTCGTTGTTGCGTCGTTCATCGAAGGTGGCTTCGGTGGTGTGCGTGCGAAGTCGGTGAGCCTCACGCTTTTGGCACTCGGTGGTCTCATCGTTGCGCTGCTTCTCGGCACAGTGTGTGTGCTCACAACGGCGATCACGCTGCGCACTCCAGGCATGACGCTCGACCGTGTTCCGATGTTCACCTTCTCGATGCTTGTCGGTGGCGCTATCTGGATGCTCACGCTTCCGGTGCTGTTCGCCAATCTTGTCCTTATCTGGGTCGACCATCGCTACGGCGGCGGCACGGTTTTCGGTGCTTCCGAATCCCAGTTCGGTCAGGTGTCGTGGATCACTCATCAACCGCAGATCTACGCCTTCCTCATCCCCGGTCTGGGCATCGTCGCTGACGTCGTTGCCACCCTCACTGGTGCTCGACTTGGGAAGCGAAATCTCCTCCTCACCGCAATCGGCGCCTTTGGTGTGCTCAGCGTTGGCGCTTGGGCCCAGGCAGCCATCTACCCCTCGTTCTCCGAGGATCTCGTCTGGCAAGCCATGGGCCTGCTCATTCTGCTTCCGCTTTTGCTCTTACTCGGGGGCATCGCCGCTGCGTTCAAGGACGGCAAGCCTTCGCTGAAGAGCCCGCTTGGCCTCGCTGTCGTGTCAATCGTGCTCACGTTCCTTGGCGTGTTCGCTGGCGCACTACTTGTCATCACACCTCTTGAACTGCGCACCACGAACTTCTTTGCCAACGGTCAAGCGATCCTTGTGCTCGGCGCTGCCCTGGCCGCCGGGGCTGCAGGCATTGGCTATTGGGGCCCGAAGATGACTGGTGGCCATTTGGCCGACGGCATTGGCAAGCTCAACGTTCTCGTCATGCTCGGCGGCGGAATTCTCGGTGGCGTCTCGCTCTGTGTGGTTGGTTTCGCCTCACGATTTAGTGGACTCTCGGGCGCTCAGGACACGCTTGTCGTGATCTCTGTGATTGGTTCGGCGCTCTTTGCCATCGGCTGCATTCTCGTGATCCTTGGGCTTGCGAGCGGCGCCCGAAAGGGTGCGCCTGAGGCTGGCGATGACGCGTGGGGCACCGGTCAGACCCTCGAATGGGCGTGCCCATCCCCACCCCCAACCGGAAACTTCGGTGACCTTGCCGTTGTTCGTTCGCCCGAGCCGTTGCTCGACGAGGAGGCCTGAGCATGACCGCACACGTCCTTCCCCCGGCCCCTCCCGTTGAGCGTCCTCGCGTGCTGGTTGTTGGTGCTGCCTTTGCCGCTGCGGCATCGTTCATGGTCTTTATCGCCCTGTTCGGCGTCTATTTCACGGCCCGTTCTGACGTCGTTGGCGGCGGATCAGCGTGGCTGCCCGAGGGCTCCACGATTCCGCTTCAGCAGCCGAACACCATATTCATCACACTGATCATGACGGTCGTCACCATGCAATGGGCTGTTTCGGCCATTTCGAAAAATGACCGGGTGAACGCCTATCTCGCTTTGGGCCTCACGCTCATGCTTGGTATCGCAACGATCGTGATGACGACCTATCTCTGGACCCTCATGGAGCTCGATATTGCTTCTGGGCTTCAGGGTGTCCTCATCTACACAATTACCGGCGCGCACACAGTGATGCTGGTACTGGCGATGGTATTTGTCGCCCTCATGGCCCTTCGGGCCTTGGGTGGGCAATTCACTGCCCGCCAACACGATGGCATTACCGCCGCTGCCGTTTATTGGTACGCAATGGTTGCCGTCTTTGCCCTGATCTGGATCTCCATTTACATCACCAAGTAGGCCGCCATGCTTTCCTCGCGGATGTTCACAACAGCGTTTCGGTTCTTCGCCGGTCTGGCGATCTTCTCGTTGATCGCCGCGTTCGCCATCGGATTCACCAGCCAAGATCAGTCACTGATGGACCGTGTTCTCGGCCCGCTCAGCCTTGGATGGAAGGGCGGTGTTGGTAATCATTTCGCCTACACGTTCTTCGTAGGTTTGTTCCTCGCTGCGGCCTCGCTTGCCGGTCTCCTTATCGCCTTCCGCGATGCCGATCCCGATGCAGAAGCACAGATCGTGCACATGGAGTCAGTGCCGCTCACCCGGGCTCCCTCTGGCGTCAACTATCTCCCCTCTCTGGGCGCACTTTCGTTCGTTCTCATGCTCATTGGCCTGGCCACTGAAAGCACCGGACTTACCTACGCTGCGGTTGCGGTGATGGTGGTTGTTGCCTTTACCTGGACAGTGCGCACATGGGCCGAACGGGCCACGGGCGACGATCACGCCAACGCCGAGCTCTACCACCGTTTCATTGATCCGTTCCGAGTTCCGGTCCTCTCGATTGTCATCATTGCCGTGGTTGTTCTCGGTATTTCCCGAGTTCTCCTTGCCGTTTCGAAGATCGGCGCAGTGTGGGTCTTTGGCCTGGCATCGCTGCTTTTCTTCCTTGTGGCAGTGCTGCTTGCGCTGAAGCCTTCGTCGGCCAAGTGGGTCACCACTGCGGTCGTGGTAGTTGGCGCCATTGCCATCATCGCGGCCGGTATTGCCGGTGCGGTTGTTGGAGAGCGCGAGATCAAACACCACGGATCCGAGACCCATTCGTCCGAAGGCGCCATTGGCTTGGACCCCGGGGCACCGGTTGTTATTCAGGGCGGCACCCCGGCATGAGCTCGACCATTTCTTGTTCGATGCTGATCGGAGCGGAATCCTCCGCCCGGTTGGCGCGTTTGGCTCAGACTGGTGAACACTTTGTTCACACCGTTCAGTACTGCAGCAGTCCTAGTGGCCGCGGCCTTGTGTCGTCGGTTCGTTCGCCCCGGAGCGGGTTCATCCCCGCCTCTCGAGGAGAGTAAATGCAGCGCCTTCCAAAAATTGTCCGCATCCTTGCGGTGATCTCGTTTACGGCCGTAGTGGTGCTTTTTGCAGCGCTCATCGTGAACTCGTTCCAAAACAGCGGCAAGCCGCTTACGTCTCTTGCTCCCGAGGGACCTTCGGCGGAAAGCATTCAGCAGCTCGTCATCCCCGTAACGGCAATTGCTGGAGTTATTTTTGTTCTCGTCATCGGCGCCATTATTTTCATCACGTGGAAATTCCGAGAGCGCCAGGATTCCAATCCCGACGAGTTTCCGTCACAGATTCACGGCAAGACCACCCTCGAAATTGGTTGGACAATTCTTCCAGCACTCATTCTCGCTGGCGTGGCTGTCGGCACGGTGTTGACGATCATCAATCTCAACCGCGAAGAACCCAACGCAATCAAGGTTCAGGTCGCTGGTCAGCAGTGGTGGTGGGAGTACAAGTACGACCTCAATGGCGACGGTAATTTCGATGGTCCGGAAGACATCACTACCGCAACAGAATTGGTCATCCCCGCCGGCAAGCCCGTGCAGGTCACGACTACCTCGAACGATGTCATCCACTCGTTCTGGATTCCTGGTTTGAACGGCAAGAAGGACGCTGTTCCTGGTTTGTATAACCCGCTTAAATTGCAGGCCGATGAACCCGGAGTCTTCCGTGGTCAGTGCACCGAATTCTGCGGACTTTCCCATGCCAACATGCGCATGCTTGTTCGTGCCGTGTCGTCAAGCGACTACGACGCTTGGGTGCGCAATCAGCTGAAGGATCACGCAGCTGACCCCACCAATCCCGCCGCCGCTGAAGGCAAGAAAGTCTGGCTTTCGCTCTGCGCGCAGTGCCACGTCATCAAGGGCATTAATGACGCCAAGATGAAAGAAACGCCTCCGCCGCTCGTTGCTGGTGTTGCTCCGGACCTCACGCATTTCATGACGCGTGGAACATTCGCCGGCTCAATCTTCAACCTCTATCAACCAGTCTCCAGCGATGGTCAACCGCTCCCGATGAGCGACGTTGCCGCTGCTGGCGATCCAGGTGCGGTACTCACAGGCGGCCCAGTCAATACGGCGACCGTCAATCGAGTCACGCTTGAAGCATGGCTGCGTAATGCGCCAGCACTGAAGCCGATGTATCCGCAGGGCGGACGCGGCATGCCAAACCTGAATTTGACCGAAGAGCAGATCGACCAACTGGTCGCATTTCTCGAAACGCTGAACTGAGCTTTGTGATGAACGTCCGCACCGCATTCTTTGGAGTTGGTCATGGCACTAACTGAAGACCGCCCCCTCGCCCTTCCTTCGGGTGATTCCGACGACGGTTACACGCCAACTGGTGTGTTCAGGCGTCCGACGGCCGAGACGGGGCCGCGCTCATGGTTCACCACTGTCGATCACAAAAAGATCGGCATCATGTACGGCGCTGCGGCAATTTTCTTCTTCATCATTGGTGGCGTTGAAGCGCTGCTGATTCGTATGCAGTTGTGGTCGCCTAGAGGAACACTGCTCAGTGCCAACCTCTACAACCAGGTGTACACAATGCACGGAACGACGATGGTTTTCCTCGTCGTTATGCCTATTGGTGCTGCGTTTGCGAACTATCTGATCCCGTTGCAGATCGGAGCCCGCGACGTTGCGTTCCCCCGGATCAATGCGTTCAGTTTCTGGGCATTCTTGGCCGGCGGCGTTTTCCTCAACTCAAGCTGGTTCCTTGGCGGTGGCGCCGACGGCGGTTGGTTCATGTACGCACCAAACAGCGGCGTCATCTTTTCGCCCACCAATGGTATTGATTTCTGGAACCTTGGTCTGATCATCACCGGTATCGCGTCGCTTACCGGTGCAGTGAACCTCATCGTCACGGTGCTCAACATGCGAGCTCCTGGCATGACACTTATGCGAATGCCCATTTTTACGTGGATGGCACTCGTCTCGCAGTTCTTGTTGCTCTTCGCAATCCCCGTTCTTACGTCGGCGCAGGTTCTGCTCATGCTTGACCGTTTGTTCGACGCAAACTTCTTCAACGTTGCCAAGGGTGCCAACCCACTGCTGTGGGAGCACTTGTTCTGGATCTTCGGACACCCCGAGGTGTACCTCATGATCCTTCCCGCCTTTGGCTTGGTCTCCGAGATCCTTCCGACTTTCGCTCGTAAGCCGATTTTCGGTTACCCATTCATCGTGTTCTCCGGTATCGCCATTGGCTTCATGGGCTGGGGCGTATGGGCCCACCACATGTTCGTGTCCGGTATCGGACCGATCTCGGTTACCGCGTTCTCGCTCACCACCATGTTCATTGCGGTGCCCACTGGCGTGAAGATCTTGAATTGGACCGCCACGATGTGGGGCGGCAAGTTGAACTTTTCTGCGCCCATGCTGTTCTCGATCGGTCTTGTCACGATGTTCACCATTGGTGGCCTCTCCGGCGTGATGCACTCAGTTGCCCCGATGGATACACAGCAGACCGATACGTACTTCATCGTCGCTCACTTCCACTACGTACTCTTCGGTGGAGCGTTCTTCGGATTCATGGCCGGGTTCTACTTCTATTGGCCGAAGGCATTTGGCTACATGCTCAATGAGAGCATCGGTAAAGCCAACTTCTGGCTGATGCTTCTTGGCTTCAACCTCACCTTTGCCCCGATGCACGTGCTCGGACTTCAGGGAATGAGTCGTCGTATCTATACCTACGACGCGGGCTATGGGTTCGAATTCTGGAACAAGGTCGCCACTATTGGTGCGTTCACACTCGCCATCAGTATCGCCATGTTCATCTTCAACATTTTCTACAGCAAGTCAAAGGCGAAGAATCTTCCGCCGGTCGGACCCGACCCGTGGGATAGCCGCACCATCGAATGGATGACCCCGTCTCCGACGCCGGCCTACAACTTCGATCCAATCCCGACAGTCACACGCGTCGACGATTTCTGGTATCGCAAGTATGGCGAGACCAAGGACGGCAAGCTGGTGCGCATTGCCTCGACAGCAGAGGTTGCACAGCAGCGCACCGACGGCAAGGGCATTCACCTTCCATCACCGTCCTACTGGCCGATCGTATTGGCCTTCGGCCTTCCGATCGTTGCCTACGGACTCATCTTCAGCCTTTGGCTCGCCCTCATCGGCGGCATCGTTGTTCTCGCAGCTATTTACGGCTGGGTTATGGAACCGCCGGACGATCCCGATGCCGCTCATGACGATCATGGCTCCGAGGCTCATGCCTCCGATGGTGGCGACGCCACGGTTCCCGTCTCCGCCGACGTAGTGAAGGAGGTTGAGACCGTTGGCTGAAACTCTCACCTCGCGTCCGACATTGGCTGACGCCGATGCGCATCAGGCACACGCGCATATCGATGCCGACACCAACACCGGCATTTCCAACACGAAGTTGGGTATGTGGTTGTTCCTGGCATCAGAGTGCTTGCTGTTCGGCGGGTTGATTACCACCTATTTGCTTTACAGGCGTCCTCTTGAAGGTCCGACCCCGGACGAGATTTTCGATATTCCGTTTACATCAACCTCGTCGTTCGTCCTTCTCATGTCGTCACTCACCATGGTGTTGGCTGTTTCGGCCATTGAGCGTGGAGAGCATCAGCGCATGCGCGTCTGGCTCGGTGCAACCGCTGTTCTTGGCGCAACGTTCATGGCTGGTCAGATCTATGAATTCACGGTGTTCGCTCGCGAAGGACTCGGGTTCACCACTAGCCGATTCAGTTCAGCGTTCTTCACACTCACTGGATTCCATGGCATCCACGTCACGGTCGGCATCATCATGCTCGTCTCGGTCGTGCTTCTGTCGCTGCGGGGCAAGATTCCGGAACATAAGGCTGAGAGCGTCGAAATCGTCGGTCTGTACTGGCACTTCGTTGATGTCGTTTGGGTCGTCATCTTCGCCGTCGTGTACCTCATCCCAACCTGATCGAGGAGTATCACATGACCATTACCTCACATGACGACGTCCCCACCACCGTGCTCGATGGTGCAGTCAAGGACTATTCGCGCGACAAGGTCTATGTTCTGACCGCAATCTTCCTCGCGGTTCTTACCGTTATTGAAGTCTTCACCTATACCGCGCCGGATTTTCCGCTTTGGGCCGAAGAACTCCTTATCCCGGTGCTCATGATCCTGATGGCCGTGAAACTCTTCACGATCCTCTACATCTTCATGCATCTGAAGTTCGATAAGCCGATCCTCACCCGTATCTTTTATTCGGGCTTGTTACTGGCGATGTTTGTGTACATCGCGATGTTGGCGGCCTTTCGGTTTTGGTTCTAGTAGCACAGCTCGACCGAGTTATGGCCCTGACTGGCCAGGCGCACTCTCACGCACAAGACTGATCACATGTTCTCGGCGATGCCCTCATTCGCTCCCCATTGGGAAGTTTGGGGGTTGGTGCTTGCTGTAGTTGTGGGCGGCCTCTTCGTTGCCAAAGTGATTGGTCCGAAAGTTGTCGAGCCAGGAACTCAGGTTGTCTCGACACGACAGGCTGTTTCATTTTGGTTGGCAGTCGCTTTTATGACGGCAGTGTCGGTGTGGCCGCTTCATGACATCGCCGAACAACGGCTGTATTCAGGACACATGTTTCAGCACCTTGTGCTGACAATGGTTGTACCGCCGCTCTTTCTCCTCTCGTGTCCAACATGGCTGGCCGAACTCTTTGTGACTTCAGGTGGGCGGTTATGGCGAGTGGTCCAAGTGCTCGCAACACCGATTTTGGCGTTCGCGTTGTTCAACTCGTTCAACATGCTTAGCCATATGCCGCAGTTCGTGAATGCCTCGACAACGAGTGGGCCATTCCATTTCACCGCACATGTTCTCTTCGTGGTTACCGCTCTCATCATGTGGCTACCGGTATGCGGGCCATGGCCGCAGTTGCGGCTATCAATACCCGGCCAGATGGTCTATCTGTTTGCCCAATCACTTCTTCCGACACTTCCTGCGGCCTGGATGTGGCTCTCGCACACGGTGGTGTACGACGCGTACGACCAGCCCATTCGATTGTGGGGGATCTCGGCGAAGAGCGATCAAGAAGCTGCTGGCCTCATTATGAAAGTGATCGAAGCCGCATACCTTTGGGGAATTATCGGTGTGCTGTTCTTCCGTTGGGCAGCGCGGCACCACAATGCCGATCAAGAGGGCCTTTATCTCACCGAACGTGAAATCCTTGAATGGGAAGAAGGCGAACGTGGCGGCCTTGATTCATTACCGGCTGGCACTCCCCGCAAGACGTCACCGACGTAACTACTCCCAGCGGAAGAACTTCACTGCTGCGAGCGGCGCAAGAACAGCCCACACGCCAAGAACGACCCAGGCCGAGCCCGCCGGTTCCGCGCCAGTCCGCAGGCACGACTGCAGTACCTCGCTGAGCGCTCCCGATGGCAGCACCTTGCCAATGGTGCCGAAGAAACCCGGCATTTCGCTGAACGGAATGATCATTCCGCCCAGCAGAAGAAGCAGTAGGTAAAGACCGTTGGCCAGTGCAAGGGTCACCGTTCCGCGCAACGTGCCGGCCATCAACAGGCCGATTCCACCGAATGCAAACGCACCGAGCACCACAGCGGGAATAGCCAGTAACGGTGTGCCACCTGGGTTCCAGCCCAGAAGAAATGCTGCGATCACGATCAGCGCGATTTGCAGGATGAGAAGAATCTTCACCATTCCGATCTTGGCCAACACCCAACGCCCGCGACCAAGTGGCGTCGAGCCAAGGCGCTTGAGCACTTTGTAGTGACGTTCGAAACCGGTACCTATGGCGAGTGCAACCATCGCGTTCGACATCACTGCAAGCGCAATGATGCCAGGCGCAAGAAAGTCAACGCGCTTTTCAACGCCAGTCGGAATCGGCAGAACTTCCACTGCAGAGAAGAACACCAGGAGCAAAAGCGGAATCGCGACATTGACCAGTAACTGTTCGCCGTTGCGCAGGCTGAGCGTCAATTCGGATCGCGTCTGGGCAAGTAGCGCTTTCATCGACGTGACCTCCGTCGACGGGTGGTTGCGGGTTCTGCAGCAGGCTCTGCGGCGTCGGCGGTGAGGCGCAAGAACACGTCCTCAAGACGCTGACGCCCGGCGCGCAAATCGGCTAAGGGGAGATCCATCTCGGCCAGCCATGCGGTTATTGCTGCGACCATCGTTGGTGTTGCTGCGGATGAAACGACATATTCGCCAGGTGAGGCTTCGGTAACCACAGCGCCTATTCGCTCACCGAGCGAAGAAACGTCGAGTCCCGAAGGTGCACCGAAACGAACATCGTCACCCTGTGAGGTGCGCATGAGTTCGGTGGGCGTTCCATCGGCGAGCACAACACCGTGGTCGATGATGACCACGTGATCGGCGAGTTTTTCGGCTTCTTCGAGATCGTGCGTTGTGAGAAGCACGGCCACACCACGATCGCGAAGATCAGCAATCACCCGGCGAATGAGTTGGCGGCCGGCTGGGTCAATGCCTGCGGTCGGTTCATCGAGGAACGCGACATCGGGACGACCAATCAACGCCAGAGCCAACGAGAGGCGTTGTTGTTCTCCGCCAGACATCGAACGCCAGGTCGAGGACCGATGATCGGCCAGCCCCACAAGTTCGAGCAGTTCATCGGGGTTAAGGGGGTTGTCGTAGTACGAAGCGAAGAGATGTAGCGCTTCGGCGGGTCGCATGCCGGTCGCAACGCCGCCTGATTGCAACATCACGCCGATGCGGGCCACGAGTTGGCGATGGTCGTTAACCGGATCGAGGCCCAGTACCCGAACGGAACCGGCGGTGGGGCGGCGATAGCCCTCGAGGGTTTCGACCGTGGAGGTTTTGCCCGCGCCGTTGGGACCAAGGAGAGCAGTGATCTGCCCAGACATGGCCGAAAACGACAGACCATTGACGGCAACGCGGTCGCCATAGCGAATGGTGAGGTCGGTGACCTCGATCGCAGGCTGGGACTCAGGAGAAATCACGATCTGACGCTACCGGGCCGACGACTACGGTTCAGAACCGTGATCGACGTTCGCCGAATCCGTTCCGACTACGACGCTGTTCGAGCCTCTCTTGCTCGCCGTGGTGACGAAGGGGCTTTGCGCGACCTCGCTCAGGTGGCCGAACTCGACGAAAAAAGTCGTCAGATCGCCGCCGAACGGGACGATCTTCGAGCGCAGGTGAACGGCCTATCCAAAGAGGTCGGGCAATTACGTCGTGACGGCGATGTGGACGGAGCCGAAGCGTTGCAGGAACAAAGTCGTGCTCTTGGCGAGCGCGAGCGTGAAGTGACCGCAGCGGCCGACGAGATCGCTGGTCAGATGCGCGATCTTCTGCTGCATATCCCGAACCTTCCATCACCTGACTGTCCCGATGGCAAGGGCGAAGCCGACAACGTCGAAGTGAAGCGCGTAGGTGTTGGCGACGATCCTGCTGCGTGGGCCGAACACCAGCGTGTTCCCCACTGGGACATTGGTACCGAACTCGGCATTCTTGATTTGGAACGTGCCGTCAAAATGTCGGGCGCAATGTTCACTATGTTCCGTGGGCAGGGCGCCACGCTGTCTCGGGCGTTGTGTCAGGTTGCGCTTGATCGCAATGCCGACGCGTTTGAAGAGGTTCGACCGCCCACGGTTGTGTTGACCGACACGATGATCAGTACCGGCCATCTTCCAAAGTTCATCGACGACGCGTATCACCTCGAGCGCGATGACCTTTGGGCAATCCCCACTGCTGAAGTTCCGCTTACGTCGTTAGCTCGCGATGAAATTCTGCGTGGTGCCGATCTACCGATGCGTCTCATGGCACAAACCGCATGCTTCCGTCGTGAAGCGGGTTCAGCTGGCCGCGACACTCGTGGCTTGTTGCGCGTGCACGAGTTCGACAAGGTCGAGATCCTTGCCTACGCAACTCCAGAACAAGCGCCTGCGTTACACGAGGAACTTCTTGCTCGTGCCGAAGGACTTATCGGCGCACTCGGGCTCACCTATCGAGTGCTCGATCTTTGCACCGGCGACATCGGAAACTCTTCAGCCCGCACCTTTGACATTGAGGTCTATGCGCCGGGTGTCGATCAGTGGCTTGAAGTGTCGTCGGTGTCGTGGTTTACCGATTACCAGGCTCGTCGCGCCAACATTCGCTACAAGGTCGAAGGGGCCAAGGGTAATGAGATTGCCCACACCCTCAATGGCTCTGCGCTTGCTGTTCCGCGTGTTTGGGCTGCGGTTGTTGAAACTCATCGTCAGTCCGATGGCACCGTGCGCATTCCTGAGATTCTGCAGCCATACATGCGCGGCGCAGCCTCGATCGGCTGATCATCACGTGATCCTTCTTCGTCGATTCGCTGTCATCGCGGTTGGCGGCGTACTGGGCTCGTGGATGCGATGGCGATTGTCAGTGTGGTTCCCGGTTGCATCAGGAACCTTCCCAACGACAACGCTTGCGATCAATCTCGCAGGTTCTGCGCTCATTGGCGCGGTGCTGGTGTTGTTTCTCGACCGACAGCCGCCGCGGTTGCTCACGCACTCGTTTCTCGGAACCGGAATCCTTGGCGCGTTTACGACATTCTCAACATTCACGGTTGAGAGTGCCGAGTTGTTGCGGCAATCGGAACCGCTCACTGCCTTTGCCTATGTTGTTATCTCTGTGGTTGGCGGGGTCGTAATGGCGTTGGTGGCGATGCGTTTCACGCGTCGGGTCATTCGTTTTGGGGTTGTGGCATGACCGCATGGCTTGTTGTTGGACTCGCTGGTGCTTTTGGGGCGATGAGTCGCCACGCAGTGGACATTGGCCTTCGGCGTTGGTTCCCGAAGGGACCCTCCATTGGCATTCTCGTGGCCAACATTCTTGGTTCGTTCGTTCTGGGAATAGTTGTCGGAGTTGTCGCAACGCAAAGACTTGACGAGAACCTCCGGCTCGGTGTGGCTGCCGGATTCTGTGGAGCGTTCACCACGTTTTCGACCTTTGCCGCCGAACTTGTCGATCTTGTGAATGATCGCAACCACCGGATGGCACTGCAGTGGGCGGCGCTGATGGTGCTCGGCGGTGGTCTCGCTGCCTATGCCGGCATCGCTCTCGGTCGCCTTTGATGACTTCGGCTTGGTATGGACAAGAAACCTGGAGTGAACTGGTCCAATGAGCGCAGCCCCGGAACTCGATGTCTTACGTGCGCAACTTCAGGAAAAAGGTTTGCGTCGTGCCGATCTGCTGAACGATCCATTTGCGCAGTTCGATGCATGGTTTGAGTTCGCCAAGAGTGTGAATACCCATGAGCCTCACGCCATGGTGCTTTCGAGTGTCGGTGCTGACGGAATGCCATCGTCTCGACATGTGCTGTTGAAGGGTTTAGACCACGGCTTTGTGTTCTTCACGAACTACACGAGTCAGAAAGGCCGCGAACTCATTGATCATCCGCAGGCGTCGATCTGTTTCCCTTGGAACATCCTTTCTCGACAAGTTCGCGTAGTCGGCACTGTTGAGAAAGTCACTGAGACCGAAAGCGATGAGTACTTCAGTACCCGACCACGAGGTAGTCAGATCGGTGCATGGGCCTCGCATCAGAGCGAAGTGATGGCCGACCGTTCGGTTCTTGAATCGCGCTGGGCAGAAACCGATGAGCGTTTTGAGGGCGTAGACGTTCCTCGTCCTCCCCATTGGGGTGGCTTTCGTGTTCTGCCGAGCGAGATTGAGTTCTGGCAAGGACGACAATCACGACTGCATGATCGATTCCGCTACATGGCCGACGCGTCGCAGCAAACCGGATGGCGTATCGAACGACTCAGCCCCTGAACACGAAACTGCTTAGGGAAGAATCTTCATCACTTCTTCGGCCAACAAGTGAATGTGGTCGAGATCGTCCATGTCGAGTACCTGCAGATACATGCGCGTTGCGCCGGCTTCGGCAAACGACGCGATCTTGTCGATCACCTGAGCGGGAGAACCCGCAGCACCGTTCTGAATGAGTTCGTCGATTTCTCGACCGATGTTCTGCGCACGTCGTGCAATTTCCGCGTCGTTCGAGCCAACGCACAGCACCTGCGCGACTGAGTAGGTCATCGACTCGGGATCCCGGCCGCGTGCTTCACACGCGGCGCGCACGTTGTCGCATGAGGAGCGATAGATCTCGAGGGGAGGGAATGGAAGGTTGAATTCATTGGCGTATTTTGCGGCCAACGCAGGTGTGCGCTTGGGGCCGTAGCCGCCCATGATGATGGGCGGGCCACCAAGTTGAACCGGCTTGGGAATCGCGGGCGAGCCCACGATGGTGTGGTGTTGCCCTTCGAATGAGTACTGCGAATCGAGCGGTGTGTTCCACATGCCGGTGATGATTTCGAGTTGCTCTTCGAGAATGTCGAAGCGCTGCCCAAGTGTGGGGAACGGAATGCCGTAGGCGGTGTGTTCAGCATCGAACCACCCGGCACCGAGACCAAGTTCGATGCGACCGTTACTCATGTCGTCGATCTGCGCGACGGCAACAGCCAACTGACCTGGCAAACGGAACGTTGCCGAAGCGACGAGTGTGCCGAGACGAATGGTGCTTGTCTCTCGTGCGATGGCACCGAGGGTGACCCAAGAATCGGTGGGGCCAGGAAGTGGATCGCCGGCGCCCATGCGCAGGTAATGATCGGAACGGAAGAAGCCATCGAATCCGAGGCTCTCGGCGAGTTGCGCGACGGCGAGCTGTTGGCGATACGACGCGCCCTGCTGGGGTTCAACGAAGATCCGAAGTTCCATGTTCCGAGGCTACTTGTCGGCGGTCCGGGCCTTACTGAGCAATGCGATGAACACAACGAGCGCTATCACAAGGCCGAGGATGAGACCGATGCGGGTGGGGCCAACTTCGTTGATCCATTGGGTGATGCGGCCATTGAGATTGAACATCCAACCGGCAATGCCGCCGCCTGAGATGTTGCCATTCAACACGCGCAGTTCGTACCAGCCGTAATAGGCCACGTAGACACCAGCGAGAACGAGCAGCACGCCTGAAATGCGGTTGATGTAGGGCAGTACGCCGCGCATCTTCTTCACGACTCCTTGGCGAGCAAGTGCGATGGCAAGTGTGAGAACGATCAACACGAGCCCCATGCCAAGTGCATAGGCGATGAATGCGCCAAGACCAATAAAGAAGTTCTGCTGATCGATCACGGTTGATATCGCAGCAATAAACAACGACAACGTGCAGCTTAGAGATACGAGTGCATAGGAAATGCCGAAGACGAAAACCGATCCGAGCTCTCGCCCTTCGGGGCCTTTTGAAACTTTTGGCAAACTCACGGTGATTTCTCGACCCATGAGCAAGCGAATGCCGAGAATCACGAGCACGACGCCTAACACGATGGTGAGCCACGGCAATTTGTCGATAATGGAAGAAAGAATCGGGTCAAGGACGAGTCCAAGGACTCCAAATACGACAACAAAGCCTGCAGTCATTGCGGCACCAACAGCGAGTGCACGCATCACCGTTGCGTCGGCTCGGCTCTCGGTTTCTCTCGCGTTCTCGAGTCCCAAGAAGTAGGACAAGTACGCCGGGAGCATCGCGAAGCCACACGGATTAAATGTTGCGACCATGCCAACACCAAACGCGTAAACGATCGCTGAGTTCATATCAGTTACCGGTTGCGGTCTTCACGAGTGCGGCGAACTGTGCTTCGGTGAGCGCACCGGAGTGTGTGGCCAGAATGGTTCCGTTTGATGCCACAAGGACGGTGTAGGGAAGTCCGATTCCACCGAGTGAGCGCAGAATCGACCCGTTGACGTCGCGTCCAAGCGGATAAGTAACACCTGTGCGATCGGCCATCGCTTGTCCGAGTTCGGGAGGTTCCAGATAATCAAGACCAAGAACATCGATGTCGTTGCGGTTGGCTTGCCACACCTTTTCGAGCGCTGGCATTTCCGTTATGCAGGGTACGCAGGTTGAGGACCATACGTTGATGAGTAGTGGTTTGTCATTTGGTGCGAGATCTTTGGTCGAACCATCGAAGGCGACGTAGGAGATGTTCGGCAACCTGGTGCCGGCCACGTCGTTCGTGATGACGAGCTCAGGCGGTTGCGTGGCATTGGGGTCGAGCTTGGTGACATCGGATGATGTCGTCGATGAACCGCCCGAGATCGAGATGATGAGGGCAATTGCGAAACCCACGGCAATCAGTCCCGCCACAGTGAGCGGGAGATAACGGCGCATGGCCGATCGGGGTTGGGGAGGAAGCGGTGCGGGTTCCATATGAGATCCGACTGCGAGAGGCAGTTCCGACCGTACTTGGACCCCCGCACCACTCCCAATCACCTCTCGGCGAAGCCGGTTCGGTGATAGGTCCGACTGTCCGAGGCGGCAGGTGGGATCGGCTTGATGGCGGCGATCCCACCCGGCTGCAGGCAGGTGGTTGCTAGGCGGAGCGCAACCAGGACTGAAGGTGCACCGGCACGGGAATGTCGGGCAGCTCATCCTCGGCTCGAGCGAGCTTCGGCGGGCGGCCGCGGCGACGCTTGGTGGCGAGGATCTTTCCGTTGATGAACATTTGTCCACCCCACACGCCCCATGGCTCGTGGCGCTCAATGGCCCCTTCGAGACATTCGACGATCACCGGACAGGTCGAACAGATCGACTTGGCCATGGCGATGTCCTGGAGCTCTTCAGAGAAATAGACGCCGGTCAACGTTGCGTTGAGGTCGTTGCATGCGGCGTCGGCCCTGACGGCCGGTGAGATGTCGTCGAGCGTCTCGGCGAGCATCGGTTCTTTCCTTTCGTGGGTGCACCGGAGTGCAGATGGGGTTGATGTTGGTGGTGGAGGGTTGTTGGACAGAGGTAGAGGGATGGAGGTTGATGGACAGGGGGCGTGGCCGCACATGAAGAAAGGCCGCCGGGGGAACCCGGCGGCCTCAGTGCATGTACGCAGTCGTTACTGCGTCAGCTCAGAGATCGCCGGGACGGGTGCTTATGACCGAAAGTCGTAAAAGCGTTGGTCCCGGTGGCATACCAAGTGGCGGAAATGGTCACGTTGGCGCGCGACGCCACAGGCGCGACGGAGGCCGGAATGGCCGAAGTACGCGAAGTGGTGGCAGACGTGAACATGGACACCACCGAACCATGCCGGCGATAGCCGCGTCAACTGAATTAATGGAAATCGGCGTGTTCCCGTTCCTGCCAAGGGATCGGGGGCTAGCGTCGCTGGTCATGGGAGATGTGGAATCGACGGGGAAGAAGGGTTCGACCCGGCGAACCGAGCGCGAAAACGGCGCGAGCCGGGTGCTGCCCATTCCGAGTTTGGGTCGAGTTTTCCGGCGCGAGCGTCGTGTTCGATTGGGTGATGTCGATGCCACCGGGCGCCTCCGTCTCGATGCGGTAGCCCGCTATCTGCAGGACGTCGCCACCGATGATTCCGATGATCTTGGGAGTCTCGAGGCTCGGGCTTGGGTGGTGCGCCGCACATTGATCGAACAGCATCAGGCCCCGCGTAACAGTGAGGATCTTGCGCTGGCCACGTTCTGTTCGGGGATGGGCAATCGCTGGGCCGAACGGCGGGTGTCGATGGCTGGCGCAGTTGGCGGCTCGGTAGAAGCCGTGACGTTGTGGGTGCATCTCGACCCCGTTACCGGTCGGCCAAAGACATTGCCCGCAGAGTTCGTTGCGACCTACACCGAACCTTCGGGCGGTCGGGAGGTCACCGCGCGCCAAGTACACGAACCAGTTATTCCGGGCGATGACGACGTCCACACGATGCCGTGGTGGCCGCGTGTCACCGATCTCGATGTGCTGAATCATGTGAACAACGCAGTGGCATGGGAAGTTGTTGAGCAAACCCTTGAGCGCGTGCGTGCGCGCGAACTGATTGATCTCGATCCCGCGGGTTCGCTACGTGCGGAAGTGGAATTTCGTGATGCGATTGATCACGGAGTTGTTATCGCCGCGATGCCATTGACGATTGCATATCGAGTTGCCGATGGCGTTCTCGATGTTGCGTTGTGGTCAACCGATGGAGAATCGGTGTATGTCACTGCGCAGTTGACATCTCGTCACTGAGTTCTCGCGCTGGGAATTAGTCAGTTGCGTCGAGCGCAGCAAGAGCGGCATCGAGCATTCGGGCCGAACAACCACTCATTGAAATTGGTGGTGCAAGTTCGGTCACAAGGAGTTCGGTTATCGCTCGAAGTGCGGTGGATGCTTCACCTTCGGTGAGCACAATCGGTGCGCCGGTATCGCCACCTTGTGAAACAGCTGGTTCGAGCGGAATGCAACCAAGAAGCGGAAGCCCTTCACTTTCGGCGAGTGCAGCGCCGCCACCCTCACCAAACACCGCATGTGTGTGGCCGTGATCGCAAGTGAACGCGCTCATGTTTTCGATCACACCGAGAACATGAAGATGACTCTTACGCGCCATCGTGACGGCACGAGTTGCGACGCGTTGCGCGCCAACTGCGGGGGTCGTGACCACAATCATTTCGGCTTGCGGAAGCATGCGCGCAAGGCCCATTTGGACATCGCCGGTGCCAGGTGGAAGGTCAATGACGATGTAATCGAGATCCTTCGCCCACGAGACGTCTTCGAGGAAATGCTGCACGGCGCGATTCAAAATGAGCCCGCGCCACATGAGTGCATCGGTTTCGTCGTCGACGAGCAATCCCATCGACACGACATCGAGTCGGCCAGTGCCAATGGGGATTGACTTCGGGATAATCGTGCGTTCTTCGTTCGGGCCGGTTGTTGCTTCAAGTCGGCCTTCGATGCCAAGCATGCGCGGAATCGAGAAACCCCAAATGTCGGCATCGATGACACCGACGGCGAAACCGCGATTGGCCAGGGCTGCCGCGAGGTTGGCGGTAACTGACGACTTTCCGACCCCGCCCTTGCCTGAAGCAACGGCAAGCACTCGAGCACCCGGTGGAACTCGGTTGGGACCGGCGGCGGATTGGGCGTGCTTGCGAGCGACATCCATGGCCGCGGCCTTCTGCTCGGCATCCATCTCGACCCAATCGATTGAGGCCGAGGTGATACCGGGCAGACTCTCGATACGGGTGAGGATTTCTCGCTTTAGTTGGGCCTTGAGCGGGCAGCCAGCGGTGGTCAGGGCCACCACGACGATCGCAGCGCCGGCTTCGGAAACGGTTGCTGATCGGGCCATACCCAGTTCCACGATGTCGGCCCCGAGCTCGGGATCGACGACACCTCGGAGTGCAGCGAGGATCTCATCGCTGGTGGGAAGGGCTTCCATACGGGAAATCTACCGGCGAGGACGGGGCAAACCCCGCCCAGACGTGTGTTCTTGGCGATGATTCCGCTAGCCTTTTGCGTTACACCGCTGAATCACGGAGGACAACAGTGATCACGCTCACCGAAACCGCATCTTCAAAGGTTGCCGAACTCATCGCCCAAGAGGGCCAGGGAGATCTCATGCTCCGCGTCGCAGTGCGCCCCGGCGGCTGCAGTGGCTTCTCCTACGAAATGTTCTTTGATTCCGAAAAGGATTCAGAAGACGTCGTGAACACCGAGTTCGGTGTTCCGGTCGTGGTCGACCCTTCAAGCGCTCAGCTCCTCACCGGCGCCACCCTTGATTACAAAGATGGCCTTCAGGGTGCGGGCTTCGCGATCGACAACCCCAACGCGCAGAAGACCTGTGGTTGCGGTAACTCGTTCAGCTGATCTTTCTTTCACTTTCGGATCGACGGCCGCCTTCGGGCGGTCGTCGTCGCGTAGTGCCCTCTTCTTTCTCAACCTGACCGTGGTGGCATGACCGATTCCTCTCCAGCCGAAATAGCGCAGATCACGTTCGTCGTTGACGGCGAACAGGTGAGCGTTCCCGACAACGGCGTGTCGTTGTTGGCGGCGTTGCGCGGTCGGCTCGGAAATCGGGCGCCAAAAGCTGGATGCAATCCACAGGGTCAGTGCGGTTGCTGCACCGTGTTGGTCGACGGTGCACCGCGAGTTGCTTGTGTCACTCCAGTTCGCCGCATCGCTGGCCGCGTGATTACTACGGTCGACGGATTGGCCGAAGAAGATCGGGAGCGCTGGTCCGATGCGCTGTTAGCAACTGGTGGAAGTCAATGCGGTTTCTGCACCCCGGGCATTGTGTGTCGACTTGAGGGCCTGCGTTCGAAGAACACCGCGGCCGACGATCTTGATGCAGTTGATCGCGCCTTGGCTGCGCATCTGTGTCGATGTACCGGCTGGCAAACGATCCGTGAAGCATGGTCAATGGTCGTGAGCGGTTCGTCTGTCGTGGAACATTCGCGAAGTGAAAACCGGAATTTCGAAGATGCGTCCCGTCGGGCGACTATCGAGGGTCGATCAACACAGCAGGTATCTACAGAGGTTGTGCTTGGTCGCGGAGGGTTTTCCGAAGACACTGCGCCTCCCGATGCGCTCGTTGCCATTCCCAATGGTGAAGGTGGATGGGTTGTCGCTGGATCGTTGCCTGAAGCCCGCGCGTTGGCGGGCAAGGTGCAGGGTCGGCACGGAACAACGTCGCCGGAGCCGCCGCTTGAGCTTCCTGAGGGCGAGTGGGAACTGACGCTCCGAACTGGTTGGGTCGAGCCGGCCTATCTCGAGACCGACGCGTCGTGGTGCGAACCCGGGGGCGAGCCGTTTACCTCGCTCGCGAACGGCGGAGCATTTGGCGGCAAGTTGACGACCGAGGTTGGTAGCGTTGCCCGCGAACTTGCCTATGAATATCGACAAGCGGTTCGTGTGGTGTTGTCTCGCGAGGACGTTGTGCGTACTGGACCAAAGCGTCCGCCAATTGCCGCCGGTATTCGCTCTGATGGTTCAGGTGTAATTCGAGTTGTTCGCACCGCCGGAATTGCAGACGCAATCGCGCGCGTCGCCCCGCAGTTGGTTGTTGAGGAAGTCGATGTTGTCGGACCACCAACCTCGGTCGATATCCGCGGCGCTGGAACAGTTGAAGCTCAACTTCTCATTGCAGCGCTTGAGGCAAGGAAGAATGCACAAGCTATCGATGGCGTGACGCACGCTGTAACGGTGACAAGCGAAGAAGGTGCAGTCGCGTCAGTTGCGATTGGACTCGATGGTGTCATACACGTTGATCTTCGCTGTGGTCGTTTGCTCGACGCGATCGTCCTTCGCTCGTATGCAATCGGTGCGGTTCACATGGCACTCGGTTGGGTAACAAGCGAGGGTCTGTCTGTCGGCGACGACGGAACGATCAGTGATTTGACGATTCGTTCCTTTGGCGTCCTTCGTTCGGCTGACATGCCACAGATTGAGGTGACATTGCATGAGCAAGACAGCGAACCGGTCAATGGCTCTGATGCGGTCTTTGCCGCAGCAGCAGCAGCGGTGTGGTCGGCTCAAGGTTGGCCGACCGATTGGCCGACGGGTCGCGGTGTTCTCGACGGCGAACCTGTGACACAGTGAGTTCATGAGTACACCGATCGGTCCGTACACTCCCATCGTTCGCGCCGGAGACTTCCTTGTGGTCTCCGGTCAACTTGGATTGGTCAACGGGGAAATGATCGTGGGCGGCGTGATACACGAGACCACGCAGGCTCTGGCAAATATGGCGGCGCTTCTTGAAAGAGAAGGCGCTTCGCTTGCTGACGTCGTGAAGACCACGGTCTTCCTTCGCCATATGCGTGATTTCGACCTCATGAACGAGGCCTACATGGCGGCATTTGGTGATCATCGCCCGGCTCGCAGCGCCTTCGCAGTGGCCGAACTGCCTCGTGTGGCCCTCGTCGAGATCGAAGCGTGGGCTTGGTCGCCCGCCGAGAAGTAAGGTTTCGGCCATGGCTGGTGTCGTCATCATCGTTCTCGTGCTCCTGATCGCAATCCCTGTTGGGTTTCTCATGACCATGTCGATCGTGGCGGGTGTGTTGGGCTGGAGTGTCGAAGACGAGGTCGACGTCAACTATGCGGGCACTGAAGACTTGGCCCTGGCCTATCCCGAATCCTGATCGGATCTTGGTCTCTCGCTGGCTCGAGATGAACTTTTCGCGGCCCCACAACTTTTCATCGACACGGAGCGGCAGAGAGCGGTAGCGTGCCGATTCGTTAAGAAGGTGCTGGGAAGGTGTTCCGACCCCGCAGGACAGAAAGGGGTCCCGGAATGGCTGCCGGTACCGTCAAGTGGTTCAACGCTGAAAAGGGCTTCGGCTTCATCTCACGTGAGGGAGGCCCCGACGTGTTCGTGCATTACAGCGCGATCAGCGGCTCGGGTTACCGCTCACTCGAGGAAGGTCAAGCCGTCGAATTCGAGGTCACCAGTGGCCCGAAGGGCGATCAGGCACAGGACGTTCGTCCTGTCTGAGACCATGCTCGTTTCGCAAACACGCCGCCCTTCGGGGCGGCGTGTTTCGTTTTTGCAGAGTGTTTCGTTTTGCAGAGTGTTGTGAACGCGATGGGTGACGAAGCGTGCTTAAGCACCCCAGCGCGATTGGCCGAAGCGATAGCCAACACTGCGAACAGTTTGAATCAGGTTGGCGTGATGTTCGCCGAGCTTGGCGCGTAGACGTCGGATGTGAACATCGACAGTGCGGGCGCCGCCGTAGTACTCGTAGCCCCACACACGGCTAAGCAGAGTTTCACGAGTAAACACTTTGCCTGGGTTCGAGGAAAGGAACTTCAGTAGTTCGTATTCCATGTAGGTGAGATCGAGTGGTGCGCCACCGATTGCGGCCTGATAGGTCTCAAGGTTGAGCACGAGTTCGCCGTACTCAACGAGTTCGGGTCGGACGCCTGCTCCGGTATTCCAATACAAATGCTTGAGACGGGCTTCGAGTTCGCGCGGGTGGAATGGCGCCAAACAGAAATCGTCGTAGAGGTCGTCGCGCAGTTCGAGGTCGCCCAATTGCGTTCCGCTTACTAAGAGCAATAGTGGTTCAAGTGGAACATCGCGCTTGCGCAGTGCGCGGCACAGAGCGAACGCGCGCTCAGGGTCGAGATAGGCACAAATGATTGCGCCACCCCAACCGCTTTCGGGTTCGATTCGGGACGCGGCGAGTTCGTCACTTGCGGACTTCCACGGATACCCGGACAAGTCGAGTGCTTGTGCGAGTTCCGGGGGTGGAGGATCGGGGAAGATGAGGATTGGTTCCATGATGGTTACCAAGCCGGAAGGTACCGATCGAGTTCGAACTGCGTGACCTGAGCCTTGTAATCGGACCATTCCGCACGCTTATTGCGCAGGAACCATTCGAAAATATGTTCGCCAAGTGCTTCGGCAACGAGTTCCGAGCTCTCCATGACATCGAGTGATTCCGAAAGCGATTGCGGAAGAGGGCGGATGCCTTCGGCAGCGCGCTGCTCGGGAGTGAGTTCGAAAACGTTCGCTGCCGCTTCGGGCGGCAATTCGTAGCCACCTTCGATTCCCTTGAGGCCGGCGGCGAGCATGACTGAATACGCGAGATATGGGTTACACGCCGGATCGGGTGCGCGGTATTCGATACGAGTTGACGATTGCTTGCCTCGCTTGGTGACCGGAACCCGAACAAGAGATGACTGATTGTTGCGTGCCCACGTGATGTACACCGGTGCTTCGTAACCAGACACTAAACGCTTGTAGGAGTTCACGAGCTGATTGGTGACTGCGGTGATCTCAGGCGCATGGTGCAACAAACCAGCGATGAAACCGCGCGCGACCTTTGACAATCCAACGGGATCGCCAGGTTCATGGAATGCATTCTCGTCGCCTTCAAACAGCGACATGTGAGTGTGCATACCCGAACCCTGCACACCGCCAAGAGGCTTGGGCATGAACGATGCAAACACGCCCTGCTCCATCGCGATCTCTTTCACGATGAGGCGGAACGTCATGATGTTGTCGGCCATGGTGAGTGCGTCGGTGTAACGCAGATCGATTTCGTGCTGACTCGGTGCATCTTCGTGAAACGAGTACTCAACCGGAATGCCCATTGCTTCAAGAACAAGCAACGTGCGCGTGCGAAGGTCACTGGCAACGTCGGCAGTGGTGAGGTCGAAGTACGAACCGGAGTCGAGCGGAACAAGCGGCTTCGAAGGATCGCCCTCGGCGAAGTAGAAGAATTCCATTTCGGGCGCGGTCATGAATGAGAAGCCGCGGTCGTGTGCCCTATCGAGGTTGCGCTTGAGTACCTGGCGAGGGTCGCCCTCGAACGGGGTGTCGTCGTGGTTGAGAATGTCGCAGAACATGCGGCCGGAGATTTCCGAGCCCTTCCCCCACGGGAGAATCTCGAAGGTGTTGGGGTCGGGTTTGGCGAGCACGTCCGATTCCTGTACTCGGCTGAACCCGTCGATCACCGAACCATCAAAGTGGAGACCCTCTTCAAAGGCGTTCTCGAGTTCGGCCGGTGAGATGGCCACGGACTTGAGCTGGCCCAGCACGTCGGTGAACCACAAGCGGATGAGGCGAACCCCACGCTCTTCGACGGTCCTGAGCACGTAATCCTGCTGACGTTCCATGGGGTAAGTGTCCCACGCCCGGCCCTCTGGCCCCAAGGCCGTTCTTCGGCTCCCGGTCTGAGTTCACGTTCCGTTCACAATTGGGCAACAGTTGGGAAAACAGGGCCTGACACCATGGCACTGTCACTCCTCAGGAGCCGCCTTGGCGCCGGGGGTAGTGTCCCCAACGATCAGCGGTCCGGATCAGACCGGATCGCACCCCCACAGGAGGAACCGTGCAGGAACGCACTCCCGAAGAAGTACTGAAGCTGGTGAAGGACGAAGGCTGCGAGTTCGTCGACCTCCGCTTCTCGGACCTGCCCGGCATCATGCAGCATGTGACCATTCCGGCTCACGTGCTCAGTGAAGACCACTTCACCGAAGGCCACGGTTTCGATGGCTCCTCGGTTCGAGGTTTCCAGGAGATTCAGGAATCGGACATGGTGCTCATCACCGATCCGAACACCGTGTACATGGATCCGTTCATGAAGCACAAGACCGCCGTCATCCACTGCTACGTGGCCGACCCGGTGACACACGAGAGCTACACGCGTGATCCGCGTTATGTCGCAACGAAGGCCGAGGCCTACCTCAAGACCACTGGTATTGCCGACACAGCATTCTTTGGTCCCGAAGCCGAGTTCTTCGTATTC